>JAVBOP010000036.1:0-8660 GCA_031550405.1 Kapaibacterium sp. (SeqCode) | reverse complement strand
TTGTATCATGTAGTATTCCAGATGGGAAACCAGATAGAAAGGTTGCAGTTTATCAAATCTGCACAATAATATAATATATTACATGGATAGCCTCCATACAGCCATCAATCCCCATTATTAGCAACATAGCGGGGCTCTTTTGTATTCCTTGAATAATACCATATAAGATATATTTTTTTCGTAAGTTTGTACTTGGCTTTTTATAACAATATAAGAGTGAAACAATATGGACATATTCAAAAAATGCTATGACTTTACACGTGCCGAAGAGGTGAAGGCGCAGGGTTTATATCCCTATTTCCATCCAATAGATGCCAATGAGGGACCTGTTGTCAGCATATACGGCAAGAAGATGATAATGGCTGGTTCGAACAATTACTTGGGTTTGACATCGAACCCATACGTTAAGCAGAAGGCAAAGGATGCCATTGACAGGTATGGCACGGGCTGTTCCGGCTCAAGGTATTTGACGGGGACGCTTGCTTTGCATAACGAGCTGGAGGAGAAGCTGGCAAAGTATCTAAATATGGAGGCAGTTCTGGTGTTTTCGACTGGATACCAGACGGCATTGGGTACGATATCTACTCTGTGCAACAAGGGCGATTATGTTATATCCGACAAGGAAAACCATGCCTGCATACAGAATGGTGCAATTACGGCAAAAGGTATGATGGCGGAATTTAAACGATATAAGCATAGTGATATGGCGGATTTGGAGCGGGTTTTGCAGTCAATACCCGAGAATGCAGGCAAGATGATTATTTCCGACGGCGTGTTTTCCGTAACAGGCGAGATATGCCAGTTGCCGAAAATCACAGAGCTTGCCCGCAAATATGGTGCGAGGATATTGTGCGATGATGCACATGCAACGGGTGTGATAGGCGATTGCGGCAAGGGAACGCACAGCTATTATGGCATGAAGAATGAAATGGACTTGGTGATGGGTACATTTTCCAAGACCTTTGCTTCATTAGGCGGCTTTGTTGCTGGACCCGAGCGTGTGATTAATTTTATCAAGCATATCTCTGGTGCGATAATTTTCAGTGCAAGCCCAACGCCTGCTTCATGTGCTGCAACTATTGCTGCGTTGGAGGTTCTGGAGAAAGAGCCTGCGCTGGTTGACAGGCTTATTGCCAATGCGGATTATATGCGTGCTGGATTCAAGAAGCTGGGCTTTACTATTGTTGAACATCCAACGGCAATAGTTCCTGTTATTGTTGGCGATGTGGAGCGTGCCTTTTTATGCTGGCGCAAGCTGTTTGACAGAGGTATATTTGTAAATGCTTTTATTCCGCCGGGCGTTCCGGAGAATATGAGTATGATGAGGACAAGTTATATGTCCACACATGAGAAAGGGCATCTGGATGCTATTCTTGAGGCATTTGAAGTTATAGGCAAGGAATTGGGCTTGATATAGGCTTCGTTATTGAGATGTATGTTGTGCAGGCGTGTTGGTTCACGCCTCTTTTGTTTGTTCCACGTGGAACAAATAGATACTGCGCAGACAGTAGATATGGTTGTATTTATTAAATTTTGCGTATATTTGCAATAGTATATTGTATTGTTTTTAATGTAATGTTAGTTCTATGGGTAATCAATATTTTACTGACGAGACAGTTGTATTTTTAAAAGAGCTATCGGATAACAATAACCGTGAGTGGTTTAACAGCAACAAGGATAGATATTTGTTCCACGTGAAACAGGCATCTGAAAATTTTGTTGCACAACTTAAACAAGAATTTGCTAATATGGGCTTGCCATATATTGCAGATATAAAGAAGTCGCTGTTCCGTATATATAGAGATGTGCGCTTTTCAAAAAACAAAGAGCCATACAAAACACATGTCGGAGTATACTTCCCGTATAAGCCGGCATTTGACAGGCAGATAGATTCTGTTGGCTTGTATTTGCACATATCTGGCTTTGAAAACTCCAATGCGGATGACGGCAGCGATTGCGGCTGGGAAAAATATCCCAGTTTCATATCATGTGGCGTTCACATGCCCGAGCCAGCTGTGTGGAAGGCTATTCGCAATAAATGGAGCGAAGATTATAACGAATTCATTAAAATAAGTGAAAACAGGAGCTTCCGGGCAGCGTTTCCTGATATGTTTGAGAATGAGGCTTTAAAGCGTCCGCCTGCTGGATTTGATAAAGATGATCCTGCAATTGAGCTGATCAAATGTAAAGAGTATTCTGTATATAACAGCGTAATAAATAAAGAGCTTGTGAATATTGACCAGATAGAATATGTTGCCGGGAAAGCTGCAATCGCTGTGCCATTTCTTGAGTTTTTTAATGAAGCGATAGCATAGATATAAAGAATGCCTGTGCTCGACAGCCGACAACATTTTCAATACATTTATTAAAAAATATTCATAAATCAATACTGCTTTTGTATTTTATTTGGTCTTTGATGCCGGCTTGCTTAAATCCAGCCAATCTTAATGTGCAGGATGGACATTCGCCGCAAGCCAAATCATTACTGTAATAGCAGCTCCAGGATAATTCCAGCGGCGCTTGCAGATGCACGGCGGTTTTTATGGCGACGCTTTTGGTTTTGCTTATGATTGGAGTTATTATTTTTATGCCATTACCGGATTTTGTGCCATATTGGATTGATTTCTCAAAAGCATCAAAAAATATGCGGCGGCAATCCGGATAGCCGCTGAAATCTACTTCGCTCGCTCCAATGAATATTGCATTTGCATCGATTATTTCTGCCCAGGATGTTGCAATTGCTAATAAGTTTGCATTGCGAAACGGCACATAACTGTTAGGAATATCATCTGAAATTTCCATTTTTACATTTTTACTGGTCAGAGACGAGCCGCCGATTTGTCGCAAATAATCTATATCTACTATTAATTTATGATGGTTAGGTATGTTATAATAATCCGATATATTATGGAAGGCATCGAGCTCCTTGCGCTGAGTTGCTTGACCATAACTTACATGCAATACGCATGGCGTATAGCCGCTGTTGATAGCGATAGCAAGGGTGGTGAGGCTGTCCATTCCGCCGCTTAAAAGTATTATTGCTAATTTTTTCATGCTGTAAAAATATGAAAAATATGTATATTTGCCCTTGATATTGTGAAAAAAATACTTTGCTTACAGCTAAATGTAGAAAAAAGACAATAATCATGTCAAAAAAATACAAAATTTTTGCTCAATATGTTTGATTGTTAAAAAAAAATACGTTATATTGAACATTATTTCAAGGCGGAAATATTCTATTAACTAAATAAATAACAAAAAATCAAGGAATTTTATGAAACGAGCTACTACAAAGTTGATGAAGTTAGTTTTATTAGCACTGCTATTTACACCTGTTCTATTAGCAAATGAAACGATAAATAATGTCTCTTCGACAGAAAATGATTTGCTGATAAGTCAATTGAATACCGAGAAGTTCTTGTATGGTATACAGTTAGAAGCACCCGACGGCTCTCCTTCTGGTCTTGGAATAGCCGGAAATTCTCGAATAAAAATAATCAATCTCGGACCAGTTGTAAATACTGAATATGAGGATTATGCTCCAACAGTTACGGCTGATGGCAAAATTATTTACTTTGTGTCAAATCGCATGGGCAGCAAAAAACTTCCTAATGGTAAACTTTCTACAGATTTTTGGGCTATTAAAAAATCCAATAGTACAGACACCGTTTACAATACTTCCTCATATAATATTGATGAATCTGTGGATAATGACCAGTTAGGCATCAATACAGTGCTCAATGAAGGTGTTGCAACTATATCTGCCGATGGCAAAACATTATATTTCACAGGTTGCAACAGACCTGACGGATTTGGCGATTGCGACATATATAAGGTTACATTAAGTGGAGAAACATGGGGCAAGCCTATGAATTTAGGAAAAAATGTAAACTCTGAATATTTCGATTCGCAGCCGTCCATAACATCTGACCAAAGTAGATTATACTTTGTATCGACAAGACCCGGCAAAAATAGCAGCGGCCGCAATAAACATGAAGAAATGGATATTTGGTATTGTGACTGGGATAATGATTTGGATGAATGGAAGTCTGCAAAAAATCTTGAAACTGTTAATACCAAAGGTAAAGATTGCTCGCCATTTATTTGTGCTGATGGTAAGACGCTGGTATTTTCTTCTGATGGGCATTCGCCAAATTATGGCGGATTGGATTTTTACTATTCAGAATATTCTCCTTCTTCAAAAATATGGTCGGCTCCAGTGAATATGGGAGAACCATTAAATACTAAAGGCGATGAACAGTTTTTCACAATGACTGCTGCGGGCGATGTAATGTATTTCTCGTCTACACGGAGCGATATACCGAATTATCAAGGCGGGCTTGACCTGTTCATGGGAATTGTGCCAACATATCCACGTACGATTCTCGTAAAAGGTATTGTGGTTGATGAGTGTACAGGCGATTTGATTCCCGCAACGGTAACTGTGCGCAATTCTGCAACTAACACAATAGACAGCAGTATCCTTGATTCCAAAAAGACTAATTTTGAATATATTGTTACATATAACGATTTCAAAAATGCTGACTCTGTTGAATTGGAAATCACTTCTTCCAATCCAAGATTTGGCGCCAAGACAATTAGACAAAAGGTAAAACAGCCCAAAATTACAGAAGATCCGAATACTGCTGCAAAACATGCAGATTCTATTGTAATTACCATACCTATGGGTGAAAGACCAAGCCTGGTGCCAAGAGTGGCTGAAGCAGAATATATCAAAAAGGCAAAGCTAACAGACAAGAAGCTGGCAAATTTCAACGGGCTTGTGATGGAAGAAATATTAAACTGGAACTTATATCCACTGTTGACATACGTTTTCTTTGAGGCAGGTTCTTCCGAAATTCCAAGCCGATATATCAGATTCAAATCTAACAATGATGCTCGTTTGTTTTCAGATACAACAATTACAGGCGGCACTCTGAGCAAATACTATCATATATTGAATATTTTCGGCTTCAGACTGCAAAAGCATCCTAATGTAAATATCGAAATAGTAGGATGCAACGACGCAGGAACAGCTGCTGAAAAGCGTGAAGGATTGTCCAAGGAAAGAGCTGACAATGTGTATAACTATCTGAGAGATATATGGAATATAAGTCCCGACAGAATGAAATTAACTTATAGAAATCTGCCTAAAACACCATCGAATCCTAGAGATAGTCTGGGTATAATTGAGAACAGGCGAGTTGAACTGGTTTGCGATGAGTGGGAAGTATTCAAACCTGTATTTGACAAGGATATTGCCACTGTGCCGCAGCCTGAAGAAATGGTATTCTCTATGAAAAATGGTATTGATAACAATATCGTTGCAAGTCGCAAAATAGTAATCAAACGCGGAGATAAGGAATGGATTACGCTTGAAAAAATAGGAACTACTGATACAGCTTATACTTGGGACTGGACAAATGATAACGGGGAATATCCAACGGATAATCAGGCATACACAGCTCAACTAATTGTAACAACCAAGTCTGGAGCGGTATGTACATCGGATCCTGTCGATATACCTACGCATCAGGTGTCAACTGAAGAGCGCATGATTGCAACAGGCGAAGGTAAAACTAAAGAAAATTACAGTTTAATATTATTCCCATTCAACAGTGCCGAGGCAGGACCTGTTAATGAGAGAGTGATGCGTGATTATGTATATGACCGCGTTATGCCTTCATCAGATGTAGAAGTTATTGGGCATACCGACATAGTTGGTCTTTTCGACCACAACGTGAAGCTTTCAGAACGCCGTGCTACAACTGTGAAAAACGGTATTCAAAGGCAATCAGGCGGAAAATACAAGAATCTGGCTGTTAGAGGCGTTGGACCTGAAGAACCGCTGTATCCAAACAATATACCCGAAGGTCGTTTCTACAACAGAACAGTGCAGGTGTTGATAGAGTCAACAATCACATCAGCCACGAAATAATTAAAAAAAAATCATTTTTCTGCTCAACGGTCTCTTGGTACATCTTATCAAGAGACCACATTTTTTACTTTGCACATTATATTACTTATTCGTAAATTGCAACGTTTTATTTTAAATAATCTATTTTCATTAATTTTATAATAAAAACAGGTGCATTATGCCAATATTTCGCCCATTCAGGGCTTTCAGACCCAAACAAGAATTTGCACAAAAAGTTGCTGCAAAACCTTACGATGTTTTAAGTTCCGATGAAGCAAGAGAAGAAGTAAAAAGTAATCCCCTCTCATTTTTGCATGTCGGAAAACCCGAAGTTGACCTTGACCCAAGCATTGATTTGCACGATTCAAGAGTTTACCAAAAGGCAAAAGAGAATTTGCAGAAGCTAATTGATGACAAAATTTTAATCGAAGATGACCAAACATATCTTTATTTATATGCTCAAACTATGAATGGTCGTACTCAGTATGGCTTGGTTGGTTGCGTGAACAAGGATGATTATTGGAATGACAACATCAAAAAGCATGAAAAAACACGCAAAGACAAGGAAGAAGACCGCTCCGAGCATGTTCGCGTAACGAATGCCCACACAGGTCCGATTTTCCTCACAATGCCTGATAATAAAGAGGTTAACGAAATTATAGCAAGCATCGCAAAAAATGCTCCAGACAATGATTTGGTTGATAATATGGACGTTCGCCACACTTCGTGGGTTATTCGCGATAAGGCTACAAGCGACAGGTTGCAGGAAATTTTCAAGGACACGAAATATTTTTATATTGCTGATGGTCATCATCGTTCGGCTGCCGGTGCAATTGTTGGACGTGAACGCGAAAAGGCAAATCCAAATCATAACGGCACAGAAGAATACAACTATTATATGGCTGTATTATTCCCTGCAAGTCATTTATATATAATGGATTACAACCGTTTAGTTATTGATTTGAATGGCAATACAGAAGCAGAATTTTTTGAAAAATTAAAGAAATTTTTTGATATAACTGAAATGCCAAGCCAATATAAACCTGCTCAAAAAGGTGAAATCGGCATGTACATTGACAAAAAATGGTGTAAACTTAATTTCAAATCGGAATATACAAACACGACTGATCCTGTTGAAGGGCTTGATGTTGCGTTATTGCAGAAGCATATTCTTGCTCCGATTCTTGGTATTGACGATCCACGCACAAGCAAACGCATAGATTTTGTCGGCGGCATTCGCGGTTTGAACGAGTTGGAAAGACGCGTTAATTCTGGCGAAATGAAGGTTGCGTTTGCGATGTATGCTACTTCAATACAAGAGCTTATGGACATTGCGGATGCGGGACAAATCATGCCTCCAAAATCCACTTGGTTTGAGCCAAAACTTGCTGACGGCATGTTCGTTCATTTCATGGACTAAGTAATCGATAATTAAAAAAAGCACAAAATAAATACTGAAATGGGTGAAACTGTATCGCCCATTTCTTGTTTAATAGCAGTGTAATATTTAAATCTTTTTTTGCGAGGCTTAAATATATCATGCTTTTAAAAATGATTTTTTTTTCATAATTCTGTTGATACAGGAAATATTAATGAGCAATATTATAAATTTTTCTGCCGGAATAGAGCTGTTGCATGCAGCCGAAAAGATAGTGATAGTAACGCATATAAATCCGGATGGCGACGCTATTGGCTCTGCGCTGGCTTTGTATGACTTCGCAGTGGCAAATGGCAAAAATGCGCATATATTTATATCCGAAAGCGCTACGCCGCCCAATCTTAAGTTTCTTGCCAATTCTAACAGGGTCAAGGAATATAATCCGCAGCTGCATGACAGGCATGTGATGACTGCTGATGTTATATTTATGCTCGATTTTAATGATATAACGCGAATAAAAACGCTGGATAACGCTGTAACAGCGTCGAATGCCCGCAAGGTAATGATAGACCACCATATAGGTCATGAGGATATTGCCGATATTTATCTCGTCAATTCGAATGCTTCTTCGACAGGCGAGCTGATATATTATTTCATCAGGCAGGCAAGAGGGAAGATAACACGTGAAACAGCAGAGGCTATATATACGGCAATTATGACGGATACGGGAAATTTTCGCTTTTCAAACACGAGTGCGGATGTTCTGCGGATTGCAGCGGATTTAGTGGATTGCGGTGCTAATCCGTCAGATATTTACGATGAAGTCTATAACCAAAATACCATACACCAGCTGAAATTGCTTGGGCAGGCTTATAATAGTTTGGAGCTGCACTTGAGCGGCAGGCTGGCGACCATGACAATAACGAATGATATAATGAAGCAGACGGATACGAACGATAAGGATGTAACGGGGTATTCGGACAAGACGCTGGCGGTGCGTGGGACACAGGTGGGGGCTTTGTTTGTGGAAATTTTTGAAAAACATGAGATACGTGTTTCACTGCGTTCGCGCGGAGACATAGATGTCCGAAATATTGCCGCAAAGCATGATGGTGGCGGTCATATTAATGCCGCGGGGCTGCGCTTGCGCAACATCACCATTGAAAATGCCAAATCAATAATAATTAACGATATTAAAGACGCATTGTCAAAACATACAAATTAGCATCAAAATTTTCTGAAAAAAATCATTCGGAGAGCTATTTCAGGCTGTTAATCATTTTTTCATAATTGTCGATATTGACTATCTTTTTTTCAGCGATTTTGCCATCTTTGACGATTACAATGCCGCTATTGCCCGGAGTA
>JAVBOP010000082.1:0-23265 GCA_031550405.1 Kapaibacterium sp. (SeqCode) | reverse complement strand
TGATATTATGGCTGAGGCAATATTTACATTCATTTTCTTCACACATATTTCGTATCTATATTTTAAATAAAACACTTATAATAGTAATTACAAATATACATAAAATATTTTACATGAGCAACAATAAAGGAACAATGCCTTATAAATTCGGGTAATAATATCACATGAATATTGACGAATTTAATTACAAATTTTTAATCAATAATCAAATTATCGCTTAAATATATTGTACCAGTGGGTAAGGAGGTACAGTAACATGTACCGTCATCTGTGCAAGATACAAAACCTACACATAAGAGGAATATTGTTATTATAAAAAATCTGCTCGCCTTCATCGTTTAATCTCCCTTTAATGTTTTTTGCAACTCTTCCCAATTCACAGTATCAGTAGTATAATCCTCTCCCTCTATATAAGGAAGTATATATCCTGTTACATAACCATTAGATAATTTAAGAACCGAATTTGCACAAATTATAGTAGCGTAATCGCTCGCTTTTTCATAAAATGTTTCACCAGGCGGAACCATTCCTTGACCAGCATAATCGTATGGCGTTTTTAACAGCATAATTAAAGTATCTTGATTATCATACCTATTTAAATAATCCATCCTGTTTGATTCAATGAAGCTAATACCAGATCCCCACGCAGTAAATGTAGTGCCAATATCTTTAGGAAAATTTCCCTTCAAATCTTCAATGAGCTTGATATTGCGGCCGTATTCATGTACAATATCCAATGCTATACCTTTAACAAAATAAGTTTCATTGCCAGCATAATCTTCTTGAAAATACATTGAATAAGCATCTACAAAAGGTGTAAATTCACAGATGCCTGCCGGCGGATTATTGCCTCCGTTATCGTCTTCTGTGCAGCCAGCCGCCATTATCGCTGCCAATGCCAACATCGGAAGGCATTTCAAAATTTTCTTTGTCTTCATAAGACCTCCATTTCTAATTTTATTTTAATAATTCTGCTTGTTTCCCAAATCTGGCAATGCCTGCATCGGTGGCAAACCATATATTATTTTTATTGTCTATAGCCATGCAATATATATTGTTGCTCGGTAAACCAGTACTTGCAATTGTATAATTCGTCCAACCGGCATCGTCAAATTTACTGTAGCCATTGAGCGATGTGCTGCAATATTTATTGCCATGTTTATCAACAATAACACAATTTATACTTGTGCTGAAGCCAATATTATCCACTGTGTGATTTGTCCAAGCGGTATTAAACTGATATAAGCCTTTGCCTGTTACCAACCATTTATTCGCATCATTATCAGCAGCTATAAAATATATCATACCATTAATTGCACCATTGTCGTTTGCATAGTTCGTCCATTCCTTGCCGTCAAATTTACAAAGCCCTTTGTTCGTTCCAGCCCGAATATTATTCGAACTGTCTATCGCTATACAACGCACATAGTTATTGATTAAGCCGCTATTATCCGTTGCGTAAACATTCCATTCATCCTTGCCATCAAATTTTACAAGCCCGCTTCTTACTCCAAGCCATATATTATTGCTTTTATCGACCTCAATGCAATTTATACCACGCAGCAAACCACTTGCACCACTTGTATAATTTTGCCAAGTTTGCGTCTGTTCATTAAATTTATTTAATCCGCCTGCAACCGTTCCAGCCCAAAGATTGCCGTCATTATCAATAGCAATGCAGCTAATATGATCATCTGTCAAGCCACTATTTGCCTCATTATACACAATCCATTCTTTGCCGTCAAATTTGCATAAGCCATTATTATTGCTTCCAAGCTACACATTACCGTTTGTATCCGTTGCCATATAATGAATTCCGTTCTTCACGAAATCAGATGTATATACAGTCCATTTATCCTCAATATCATCGGTATTTGTGCTATTGCAGGATGTTACAATAAAAAGCAGTATTAATAATGCAGTAGCAGGAAGCTTTCGCATAGCAGGTGATAGTTATAAATACTATAGTTTCAAAAATTGTTTGTATGTAATATCGCAGATGATTTATGAATTTTTATTCATAAACGCTCCTGTCTATCTTAGCGCTATATGGATTAGTTTTTCGCAAAGTGCGGGGAAATCAATACCTGTTGCCTGTGCAGCCATAGGCACTAAGCTGGTTGCCGTAAAGCCAGGAAGTGTATTGACTTCGAGACAAAATGGCTGCATGTCATGGTCTAATCTAAAATCAATGCGCGAAAAGCCTGAACAGCCAAGTGCATTGTGTGCAGCAAGGGCCATGTTCTGTATAAAATCAGCCACATCATCTGGTATTTCCGCAGGACAAACATATTGCGTATGTCCTTTAGAATACTTGTGCTTATAGTCATAGAACCCTTCATCGGGGATAATTTCAATTACCGGCAACGCCTCCTTGTCCACTATGGCAACGGTCAATTCCCGCCCCTCAATATAGCGCTCGGCAATGATATGCTCAGAGTATTTACTGACAGCTTTTATTGCATCTGCAATATCAATAAGGCTCGCATTTTTCAAGATATACAAGCCTATTGCAGAGCCTTGATCCGCAGGCTTGATAACTAAATTCTTACCCAAATGCTTTCTCAAATCAGACAAAAAATCCTCATCGCCAGCATCTTGAGCGTGTATCAATTCCCAAGCAGGCGTTACAATGCCGTTTGCAGTAAATATATTTTTACTTGTAATTTTATCCATCGCAACGGCACTTGCCCGAACATTGCTGCCCGTATAAGGAATGCCGCGGAGCTCAAGCAGCGCCTGTATCACGCCATCTTCGCCATATTTGCCGTGCAAAACCAAAAAGGCACAATCAATATCATCAAACAAATCGGAATTGATGCACTCAATTATTTGGCGTGGATTATATTGTGCCAGCTCTTCATTGCTTGCAACCGCCTCTATATTGCTTGCCAATTTTTCGGCATCGCGATTTTTATCCGCACCCAGTGCGGGGTCCACCGCAACAACATTATGCCCCTTCAAACGCAAAGCCTCCATAACAGCCTTGCCGCCTGCGATCGACACATTCCTTTCGGTAGAAATTCCACCATGAATAACAGCTATATTCATATAAGTATTATAATTACAAGTTAGTTAAACACGCAATGCAATATTCACTGCATTATCAATTTTTCATTGCCACAAATATACTTAAAAAAAGCCAATTATGAATAATACCTGATTGCTCTTGAATAAATTATCTATATGTAAATGGTCGTTGAAGAAATTGCCAGGGAAATAGACGCAATATTTATTAAAAAATATTCATAAAAAAATATATCTACGCCCTGTTCACACTATTTAAACAATCAATCAATTAACGAAAATACAACCAAACGCACAGATAAATTTATTCAAAGAAATGGTATTACAGCATCTTATCACTTTTGCTAATACAAATTTATAGTTGTTTTATTTCTCCCAAAACTTCCCCTATTTTGGACGAAAACGAGCATAAAAGCGTCAAAAATGCAAAGTTTACAGATTTTTATAAAAACACAAAAATCTCCTTGCAATTTATTGAATTACAAGGGGATTAGCTTGTTCCTGAGATGGGACTTGAACCCCCGACCCTCTGATTAAGAGTCAGAATTATTATTCGGAGGGAAATGGAAATTCATTCTTTTTACATTATTTATAAGATTCTATTTAATTAGCTGTTAATAATTTGGATTATTATTGTGATATAGCTATCTCAACCATTCAGAATATCCGGACGGAGGCGCTCGGTTTTGGCAAGTGCCTGCTCATGCTTCCATTGCTCTATTCGCTTGTGATTGCCCGAAAGCAGAATTTCTGGCACCATATAGCCGCGAAAATCTGCAGGACGGGTATATTGCGGCGGTTCCAATAAACCATTCATAAACGAATCCTCGAGAGCAGACTCGCTGTCTCCTATTGCCCCAGGCAGAAGTCGCACAATCGCGTCAGTTACAACGAGCGCAGGCAATTCTCCACCCGAAAGCACATAGTCTCCAATTGAAATCTCGCACGTTATCAGCACATCGCGTATCCGCTGGTCAATACCCTTATAATGCCCCGCCAAAATAATTATATTATTCGCCAAAGAAAGCCTGTTGGCAGTCGATTGTTCAAAAATCGGGGCATCAGGCGTCATAAATATAATTTCATCATATTGGCGCTCAGTTTGCAATTTTTCGATGCAATCGAACACAGGCTGGCATTTTATCAGCATCCCCGCACCGCCGCTAAATGTGTAATCGTCGATATGCTTAAACTTATCCAACGCATAATCGTGCAGGTTGTGCAGGTATATTTCGACAATTCCATTCTTGCGCGCATTGCTTATAATGCTTGTGTTGACAATGGATTCCATCGATTCTGGTATTGCCGAAATAATATCAATCCTCATCATTTGCCTTACTTTTATTCAATAAATCCATCAATCCATCCAATATATGAATTTTTATTAATTTTTCTTCGATATTTACGTCTTTCACGACATCATCAATCACCGGTATCGGAAGTTCACCGTTGGGCGATGAAACAAGCCACACGTTATTTGCCGGAAGTTCCCATATATCAATAATTTCGCCAACATGCTCATTAGTGTCGATATTTATAACAGTTGCGCCAATAATTTCATCGTGAAAAATAAAATCTGGATTATATTTAATAGCAATATTATGCTCAACAAATATGCCTTTTTCTTTTAAGTTCAGTGCCTTTTCCTTTGAGTCGATGCCATTCAAATATATTTCCGCTTTATTAATATTTCCTGCAAGTTCCTGAGTTAATATATACTTATCGCAAAAATTTTCTGAAAAGCCGACATATATTTCACAACCAGCGGGCAGTATTAATCCCTTTGGAAGATAATTAGCCAGAATACAACCGTTAAGTCCTTTATAATTAACGATAGTACCAACATATTTAAGATTATTCATATTTAATTCATTTATTACCGAAACACAAAAATATGAATTTTACCAATAAAATTAAAGCAAAGCTTATATCTTTGCGCAGGCATTCGTTTGTTTGAAAAGTATTTATAGAAGCTGTCTCATTTTATTACAGTTTGTTCACACAAATTGGATGTTTTTTCGGTCATGCTTTACAACGGTTGAAAATAGTTTTTAATATTTTATTCGCAGAATAACTCATATATTTATAAATAGCTTAAAATTAAATAACTACAAGTGCATGAAATGTATCTATATTTTGACAATATATAAAATATTTAATTAAAAGGATCTTGCTCTTTTTAAGCAATATACAAATTCAAAGTTTTTACAAAAAATATTCATACTCATGTTTTAAGCATTTTTGAGTTCTTCTACGTCGTCAAATTTGATTCTGTTGATGCCGAGAATTTGATAATTTTCATGACCTTTGCCGGCAATAAGCACTATGTCGTTAGGGCTTGAAAGCTCTACTGCCTTTTTTATTGCCAACTCTCTATCCGGTATAGTAATAACAGGCTTATGCTTTTTATTTATTCCCTGCATTATATCATTGATAATATCCGTTGACGATTCTGTGCGAGGATTATCATCCGTAATTATTGTAATATCTGCAATGCTCGAAGCAATGCCGCCCATAATGGGTCTCTTTGCCTTATCCCTGTTGCCGCCACAACCAAAGACACAAATCAGTTTGCCTGCCACCTCATTTGCGCTATCCAAATGCTGCCTGCAGGCATTTAGAGCCTTCTCCAAAGCATCGGGAGTGTGCGCATAGTCGACGTAGGCAGTAGCGCCAGTGCGGATATTCACTCGCTCAAAACGGCCGGGCGCACCTTTGGAATTTAATAAACCAATTTTTATTGCCGTTATATCAATGCCAGTATGAAACGCAATGGTCGCCGCCAGCACAGAGTTGTCTATATTAAATTGTGCCGGCAGTTTTATTTTGAACAGTACCTTCTCATTGCCAAACCCGAAGTCCAATACAAACTTACTGCAATGGTTTTCTATTTCTTCGGAACGTACAGCTATGGCATTGGGTCTGTCATTCCGCGATATTTCAACCACCTTTGCCATGCAGTCCGATATAATATTTTGCGCATGTTCATCATCAATATTTATAATGGCGATGGAATTTTTGGACAAGCCATCAAACAGTATTTTTTTTGCAAGCATATAATTTTCAATGCTCTTATGAAAATCGATATGCTCATGCGTCAGGTTGGTAAAGGCAGCAATATCGAAGTTAATGCAATCGACTCTATGCAATGCAAGCGAATGAGAGGAGACCTCCATTATTACATGTTCAATACCCGCATCTAGCATATTTACAAATATCTTACACAGTTCTATAGACTCTGGAGTAGTGTGTGTGGTTTCTATTTTTTTATCACCAATAAATATGCCTGTGGTGCCTATAATACCTGTTTTTTTTCCCGCTGCCTCAAATATTGATTTTAGAAGAAACGTTACTGTTGTCTTGCCATTTGTTCCTGTAATTCCTATAATTTTAAGCTTATTAGCAGGAAAGCCATAAAATGCGTGCGATATTTCTGCAAGAGCATTCCTGACATTCTGCACCAATATGAACGTTATGTCATTATAATTCGTATAGTTATGAGGAATAGTCTGGCAAATAACGGTAGTTGCACCATTTCGTATAGCGTCATCAATATAGTCATGCCCATCGGCTTTTTCGCCTATAATTGCCACAAAAGCAAAACCCGGCCTGCATTCCTTTGAGTTATAAGCAATGCCTGCTATATTGTGATTGCTGTTTTGTATGATCTTGTAAGAAGATATATGATTTAGTAAAACTTCTGTTTGCATGTCTCCCCTACCCATTAAGAAAAAGCCTCATTTATAAACTATAGATGAGGCTGTAGAAATTATTTTGCTATTATTTTGTTGTTGCCGGCGCTTCGGGCTGTAAAATATCAACTAACTCTATATCAAACACTACAACCGAATTAGGCGGTATGACACCTGTGTCCTGCTCTCCGTAAGCCAATGCTGGCGGCAGGAATACTGTCCATTTTGAGCCAACCGGCATCATTGTCAATGCCTCTTTCCAGCCTTTGAGATTCACATCGTTCAAGGCTATCTCTGGCACCATATCCATTTTATATGTGTTTTGAAATTCTTCACCATCCAAAAATTTACCAATTATATGCAATTTAATCTTGTCAGTATCTTTTGGAATAGCTCCTTTTCCTTCTTGAATTATCTTATATTGCATACCTGATTTCGTAACTTTTACGCCTTCCTTGGATTTGTTTTCAGCGAGAAATTTTTCGCCGTCAGCTTTTGCTGTTTTGGAGCGTTCTTCATATTTTTTCTTCCGTTCTTCCATTTTAACTTGTTGCCGCGCCTGCATTTTAGCTTGAAATTCCTGCATAACAGCAGTCATTTCGTCTTTCGTCAAAAGAGAAATTGAAGTTGTATCTGTTGAAGCATGCAAAGCATCTACAAGCCCTTTTTGAATGTAGTCCATGTTTAATTCCACGGAATCCTGAAGCAGTGGCTGCAACTCGCGCCCAATATCATAACCTATTGTATAGCTAAACTTATCGGTTTCAACAGTGGGTTTTGCTAATTCTGTTTTCTTCGTATCTTCCTGTTTAGAGCAGGAAAAAAACATGGCAGAAATTGCTGCCGTCATTAAAATTGTTTTTAATTTCATTGGTTTCTAATTTTAGATTATTAAAATTTATTAATAAATGCAAGAGATAATTTCATGCTCACATTTGAAACTTCAAATATACAAAATCTAGCATTAATTCCCAACAATTTATTAATTCTTAAAATATATTTACTTTTTTGCAGTGAGGATAGAAGCAACGATTGATATCGCGATAATTCCCAAAATAATAAACAACGATAGCATCGACGAAATATGATAAAAATCGGCAATCAGCATTTTGCCTCCAATAAATATCAGGATAACCGCTATACCCTGCTTCAACTTACTGAAATAATTTATCACATTTTCCAGCACAAAATACATGCTGCGCAAGCCCAGTATCGCAAAAATATTCGATGTATAAAGAATTATCGGATCCTGCGAAATCGCAAAAATGGCAGGGATAGAATCAACCGCAAACACAATATCCGAAATTTCAATAGTAATCATTGCCAAAAAAAGCGGAGTGGCATATCGTATGCCGTTTTTCTTCGTGAAAAATGTGGTAGTATTTGGCATGTCGTATATCGGCATAAATTTTTTAACTATCTTAATTCCAAGGCTATTGCTGAAATCTTTCTCTTTTTCATTATGCTGTCCAAACGATTTTATACCTGCAACTATCAATATCAGGGCAAAAATGGTTAATAATAAATTAATTTGAACTGGATTCCCAAGTATGTCAATTTCAGGTAAGTATGTTATGTTTATAAGCCATAGCCCAGAAAAAATAAATATAGCTCTAAATATGATTGCTCCCAATATTCCCCAAAACAGTACCTTGTGCTGCTGCTCATTTTTTATTGTAAAGTAACCAAATATCAGCACAAAGACGAAAATATTGTCAAGCGAGAGCGATTTTTCGATGAAATAAGCCGAGAGGTATTGGATGGCTTTTTCTGAGCCGTATTCGTAGTATATGAAGCCGCTGAATGCGAGCGATAATGCAATCCAGATTATAGTCCAAACAGTTGCTTCTTTGGCAGAAATTTTGTGCTGCTTTTTGTTAAAAATCCCGAGATCAAGCATTAGCATGATGACAACAATTCCGCCAAACATTATGAGTAGTATGTTTTCGTTCACATTTATGAATATTTTTTAATAAAAACAGATGTTATGGTTACATCATATATCGAAAGCAGCTACAAATATACAAAAAAAGGCGAAAATATTTTCTTCTTCGTCAATGTTTTCATTTGTTAATCTTTTCCTTATTCTGTTGCCAATATTCCCATAGATGCGCAAATTGAATCTTGTACAAAAAAACCATTAAATAGTAATACTAAATAAATATTTATAAAAAATTGCAATAATTTTTCACTTAAAATATTAGAATGTACTGCAAAAACTTTTCAAATATTTTTGGATAAACTGCAAAGTGGTTTGCAATTGCACACCAAGCATGAATTGAACCTGCGATTGCAGAAATTGCGGGTAGAATAAAATAATTGAGAATTTAAATGCGTCAATGATGTAATCATTTTTTAACTTATTTGGAATGCAAATATGAAAATTATACAGGAATTTAAAGAATTTGCTATAAAAGGCAATGTTGTTGATATGGCTGTGGGTATTATAATTGGCGGCGCTTTCGGGAAAATTATTACTTCGATGGTTTCCAATGTTGTCATGCCTCCAATTGGTTTGCTGATTGGCGGTGTTAATTTTTCGGACCTGAAAGTAACGCTTAAAGATGCTGCAATTGACGCTTCAGGTAAAACAATTCCAGCTGTCGCAATAAATTATGGTCAATTTTTGCAAACAATTTTCGACTTTCTCATCATAGCTTTCATTATCTTTATCGCAATAAAAGCGATTAACATAGTGCGCAGAAAAAAAGATGAAGAGCCTGCTCCAGCCCCATCTCAAGAAGAAATTTTATTAACCGAAATTAGAGACATATTGAAAAGCAGTCAAAAAGATTAAATACAAATTAATATTATATGGTGTTGAATTTCATGCAAATAGAAATTGATGAAACGGCAGGATTTTGCTGGGGTGTTGTTCAAACTATTGAAAAAGTTGAAAAATGTTTATCTGAAAATTTGGACAGGCAAGTTTATGTTTTGGGCGAAATCATCCATAATCCGCATGAAATAGAACGGCTTGCTCGAGAACGATTAAAAACGATAACTCATAATGATTTAAAATGCTTATCTCCTGAAAATTCTATTGTTGTGATTCGTGCGCATGGCGAGCCGCCATCAACTTACAGGCTGGTTGAAGAATTAGGATTGGAGCTGATAGACGCGACTTGCCCTTTGGTTCGCAAGCTGCAAGAAAAAGTGTTGTATTATTATCAAAACGATTGGCAAATTGTTATTTATGGGAAGCATAATCATGCGGAAGTTATTGGTTTAAGAGGCGTTTGCAATGACGAGTGCATAGTTGTTAAAACTCCGGAAGAGGCAATAAATAAAATTGATTTTAATCGTAAAACGATGCTATGTTCTCAAACAACAATGGATGTTGAAACGCTGATTGAGATAAAAAATGTGTTAGAAAACAAACTTGATGCCAACAATATACCTTTTGCCTTCAATAATACAATATGCAGGTTTGTGATAAATAGAGAAAAAAACCTACGTATATTTGCTCAAAATCATGAATTGATTATATTTGTAGCAGGCAATAATTCTTCAAACGGGAAAGTGCTGTTTAATATTTGCAAAAGCGCTAACCTCAACACGATATTTATTGAGGACTTTTCCGAATTAAACTTTGATATTTTGAAACCTGTCAAATCTATTGGCTTGACCGGTGCAACAAGTACCCCCAAGTGGTTTCTCGAACAGATAAAGCAGCAATTAATAGAACAGGTTATTTCGAGATAATTATTAAAAAAAATTCATAATTTCATTATGCTTCAAGTTACATATATAGGACATTCCGCTGTTTTGCTCAATGATGGCAAACATACGCTTGCTATTGATCCGTTTATCACAGGCAACCATGTTGCTACAGTCAAAAGTAGCGACGTAAAGCCTGATTTTATTTTTGTTACTCATGCGCATGGCGACCATTTCGGAGATACCATTGAGCTTGCAAAGGCGAATAATGCTCTCGTCATAGCTGTTCATGAACTGGCGGAATACCTGTCAGGGCAAGGCATTATAACACATGGAATGCACATTGGCGGTGAATATGGCTTTGATTTTGGGAAATTGAAGTTGACAATAGCACATCATGGCAGCGCTTCTCCGGATGGAAAATACATGGGCAATCCTGTCGGATGTATTGTGAAAATGGGCGGGAAGACCATATATCATTGCGGCGACACGGGTTTGTTTATGGACATGAAATTAATTGGCGAAATGAATAAGCCCGACATTATGTTCGTGCCGATTGGCGGAAATTATACAATGGGCATTGATGATGCGGTGAAAGCTGTTGAGTTTGTAAATCCTAAAATAGCAATACCTGTTCACTACAATACATTTCCAGTCATTAATGCGAACCCAAATGAATTTGTTGCAAAAGTGAAAAATAATGGAAATGGGGCAATGCTATTGGGATTTGGAGATACAATGAAATTGTAATTGTAAAATTAATTTGTCTATTTAGAAAAAATATATTAACTTGCATTCGCTATTGCTATTAGCAATAATCACGATATATTCAATTAAAGTTTGATTTGATTATAATTCACATATTATTAAATATTTTTACTATTTTTTTCGGAGATAAAATAATGAAGAAAATTTTAATGTTCGTCGCTCTGATAGCGATAACACTTAATGTAAATGCGCAGGTAAAAAGCACTAATCTGCATGACTTGCATTCACAAAACCAACTAAAAGCTACAAGTATTACAGAAGCAGCTATCCCTATCCTTAGTGCCATTGATGTTAATGCCAAACCCAACAACGGCTTTTTGGCAAATAATCAATTGGTAGCTTTGAAAACAGCTTATGAGGGTGTTCCTCTTGATGGAATGGTATTTACGCCTATTGCTTATGAGCCACATAGCGGAGCATTATTTACAATATCTTGCAGACGCCAGGGAACAGAACAGGCAGGAGAAACACGCCAAATAATTTCGATATCTCATTCTACGGATTTAGGAACTACTTGGGCATCAGATACAATATCCGACACTGTGCAAACAGGAGACAAATTGCCTTATCTTCTTTATCCATCTATTTCTGCAACCAACTCCAAGTCCAATGCTTTCAATGATGTACAGATAGCTTACAGATTGGTAAATGGCAAACTTAATACTTCAACAGGATTCATAAATTTTACAAACAGCACATGGGGCTTTACTACTCCAGAAAAAATAAAAAATGCTGATAAAAAGAGTAGAACAACTACAGTGGAGCAATGGTACCCGTGGCTTGGCTCGGATCTAACAAATTCATTTAATGGCGGAATTCATGCTCATGCTGGAGTTATAAACGATAACGCTTATGCTTTTTTCTATGGACATACTTATCCTGCTGAAGGTACAACTACAATAACACATGATGCTATTGTAGCATTAAACATAACAGATGCTGCAACCGGAGAGGCTGATGAGATAATAGGAAATGGAGTTGGACGCAATATAAATGAGTTGGAAAAATATTATGGTGGAGAAAGTACTAATGGCAGTTATAAGTCTACATACGGATTAGACTATGATAACGCAGGTAATGTATATATGTTCAATACCAATCTTGATGTCACAAGCTTTCAAGCTCCAGACAATAGTATGAAATACAGGAGATATCCAAGAGTTTACAAGGCTAAAGTAGATGAGTTAGGAAATACCGATGCTTTTCAAATGATAGATGAATTAGATAGCAATGTTATAAAAGATTTTCTTGATGGTTTAGGTGCTGTAGTTGATAAGGGATACAGTTTTCAGGAATATTATAAAAACTTTAGCTTTGTTGTAACAGGTACTGATGAATATTCATTTATTGCCGTTTTATGGTATATGAGTAAGAATGAGCAAAATGAAGATGAAGGAAGATTAACTTTAGCTGAATTCGCTAAAGCTGATGGAGAATGGAAAGGTAGAGAAATACAAAAATTGAATTTCTTATCTTTTAGTGATGATACATCACCTAATAAGTATGTCAGAACTCCTTTTGTCTGTTCTATTGACAGTACTCTAAAAAGTAATGGAGCATATAAAGTGAAAGTGGAAAATTCAGCCCATGAGCTTGAACTTGCTCGAACCGCAGATGGTCAGTATTTAGTTGCAAAATTCATAAACACAGATACTAATCATATGATTACCTTACCCGAGTCTATGGATTTTCGTTTCATTTATGATGATATTGATGAAAATGGTATAACGACACATGATACTTGTACATCTACTGACACTAAGTTCCCTTATAACCAGGTTTTAATATCATACAGAGCTATTGATGGAAATACATGGTCTACTCCAATGTCTGTTGTCGACAACGACCAAATATGCCCTCATGGCACAACTATGCCTAAAATATTGCCATCTATTGACAAGGTTCCTGTATTTTTTGGATTGGGTCAGGATTTATCAGAATCTCAAAATCCTTCTCCCAGAACTCAATACATAAACTCGCTTCCTACAACAATATCAACCGCTTGTGGTGATAGATGGCAAAGTGGTTATTTAGTTTTAGGTGGAACCAATAGCATCAAGGAAGGCGCGCCTTCAAATGTATTTATGCTGTCAAATGCTTATCCAAATCCAGCAAACAATACTGTCAGATTTGATTTTAGTTTGTCAACTCCAGCGTATACTACACTTACAATAACCAATGCTTTGGGACAGCCTGTTGCAGAAATCGTAAATTCGTATCTTGATGCAAGAGAGCACTATGTTGACCAGAATATTGAGTCATTGCCTGTGGGCGTATATTACTATACTTTAAGATCTGGCTCTAAAGTCGAAACAAGAATGTTTAATGTTGTTAGATAATAGCAGATTAAAAATTAAAAAGCCTGTAACAGATGTCGCAGGCTTTTTTTTATTCTCAAATCCATTCTTTGGATTATGAATTTTTATTCATAATTGATTCTATATTATCCGTTGGACAGAAGATTCTTCTCTTAGCTTCATGTTGTTGCAGTCAAACGATTTGATTAAATTCACTCCGGGCTGCTTGCCAATTTCAAAACTTCCCAATGTTGCTGTCTTGTCCAAAGTATGTGCGCCATTCAAGGTTGCCCACGTCAATATTTCTGCAAAAGGAATATTTGGAGCATTCTTTTGCACAGTCTTCATTTCCTCTAAAATCGACAAACCATGATTCGAGGCAGGACTGTCAGTACCCAAAGCAATACGCACCTTTTTATCCCGAAACATCTGAAAATTTGGCAAGCGGTTCTCAATATACAGGTTAGAACGAGGACACAGGACAAAAGCAGTATCATTAACCTTTTCGCAAATTGTGTCAATATCCGTTGCATCAGAACTTGTATTATGAATTAAAATTAATTTTTTGAATGCAGAATATTGAGGTAATAAAGCATGTAGAGAATTTTTTCCCACTGCCTGCCACGCATCAAATTTTTTGCTGAACAAAGGCACAAAACCGGTCAATTCTCCTGTTTTCGAAATAAATAATTCTGCCTCTGCCTCCGTTTCCTGATTGTGGATAGAAGCCACAGTTTCGTGCTGTGCAATCAAGTCAAAAAGCTTCGCAGACACCGAATATGGAGCATGCGGAGTTATTGTTGCCGATAAGCCAAGTTGATTTATGGAATTTTTCAATTGCAGGGCATTTTGCATCGTAATCTCTGCGTCTTCCTCATCAAAAGCCAGCACTTCGATAAAAGAATGGTAATATATTCTGCTCTGCCGCTTCATTTCGACACTGTCCATGCCATTGGTGATATCGCCTACAGCAACGATGCCTTCAGCGTACATCTCTTCATCAGCCTTAAAAATGGCATCGCCAATTACAATTCCCGCTCGCTTAGCCACTATCTGGCAAACAAATTCAGGCAATCCCGTATGTTCATCAACAGCATTTTTCAGATGCGCCAACTCGGAATGGCAGTGAGCATTGATAAATCCAGGCACAAGAATGCCGTTGTATTTTTCAACATCATCACCTGTTTTTCTGCTGTCATCATAAGCCTGTATATTGAGTATCCTGCCTGTTTCATCAACAGTAAGCACGCCGTTTTTCACAGGCTTGCTTATAACAGGAAAAACATAATCTGCACTTATTTTACGAATTTTCATAATATTAAGAATAAAAGTAGCATTATATAAATATAGCAGCATAATATAATGCTGCCAAGGTTATTTTAACATATTTTTTGCACGATGTGCCTTTGCTGTTTAGCTAAATTTTTCTTTAGCAGCAGCAATTATCAGCGTTAAAATTTACTATCCAGTTTTTCCTGTCTTCGATTTCGCCATATTGGATACCTGTAATTGTATCGTAAAATTTTTGCGAAACAGGACCAATCCTGTTGTCGTTGATAATCATATCTTCGCCATTATAAGTAAGCTGCCCAACAGGCGATATGACCGCCGCAGTTCCTGTGCCGAAGCATTCCTTCAAACGCCCGTTTTTGTGCGCCTCCATAATCTCCTGAATAGAAATCCGCCGCTCGGAGACCTTCATTCCCATATCTTTTGCCAATTCCAGAACACTCATGCGAGTTATACCGGGCAATATTGAGCCTTGCTCCAGCGTGGGAGTAACGATTTCATCATCGATTACAAACATTATATTCATAGCACCAACTTCGTCCACGTATTTCAAATCCACGCCGTCGAGCCATAAAACCTGCGCAAAACCTTGCTCCTTAGCATTCATGCCAGCGTATAATGATGCCGCATAATTTGCAGCAGCCTTTGTATTGCCAAGTCCGCCGCGCACCGCACGCACATACTTGTCCGTTACCAGTATTTTGACAGGCGCTAAACCACTTGCGTAATACGCTCCAACAGGCGATGTAATAATAATGAATTTATATTCAGGCGATGCTTGAACGCCCAGAAAGTTTGATGTGCCAAAGACGAATGGGCGCAAATACAGCGACTGCCCACGCTCTTGAGGTATAAATCTGTTATCAGTCTTGACAAGTTCTTTCATTGCCTCAACTTGAAAATTGGCATCAATTTCAGGAATGCAAAGGCGATTGCCCGAAAAATTTAAGCGAGCAGCATTTTTTTCAGGTCTGAAAAGGTTGAAACCGCCAGATTTATTGCGGAATGCTTTTAAGCCTTCGAAGCATGCCTGAGCATAATGAAATGTGCACATTGCAGGCTCAAATTCCATTTTGCCATACGGCATAATTTCGCCATTATCCCACTTGCCGTCCTTGTAATTGGCAACAAACATGTGGTCAGAAAAATAGATTCCAAATTTTAAATCATTCCAATTGATTGAATCGAAGCGCGTTTGCGTCGCTTTTGTTGTTTTGAATGTCATAGTATTAGCCTTTATATTAGCAAAAATTAAAGCGTAAAAATAACCAATTTTAATGTTATAAACAAACCTCAATCAAGGAAGAAATGGATAATAGATAACTCTTGATTTGTCCAATATATGAACCATTTGTTTAAGATAAAATCTGCTTTTAGCGTTATTTGGTGAAAATGAATTTTCCGAACCCGGGTTCAACCCAGTATTCTGAATTTATTTTAATAATATAATAATATGTGCCGGGAGAAATCAAATTCCCATTATCATCTGTTAAGTCCCAAATCACTGTGTTGTTTCGCAATTTTGCAGGCGTTTTGATGGTTTTTATTTTGCCGCCGACTGGATTAAAAATATCAATAACAACCTCTGCATCGTCGTCAGCTGCTATGAAATAGAAACCAAAATTCATGTCGTTGCCAAAATTAACGGGATGCGGAAATACCTTCAGATTTTCCAAAAACCCATTCAGCGAAATAAGCAGGCGGTATTGCAGTGTATCCCGATTGCCCGAGGCATCGACACACGTAAACATAAACAAATGCTCATTATAATCGGGCAGCTGTTCAGGCTTGACTGTCAGTTTCGCTTTAAGTTCCGAACCTGCAGGATATTTCTCCAGCTGATATTCACTGTTCAATTTCGTTTGCGGATATGCGTTTACACGCACAATAATCGGCTCGTCGGCTGTGATAGCCAAGCGAGAATTATCAAATAGCCGCACCTCAACAGTCGGCTTATTAGTGATATAATCACCATTTGCAATAAGGTCGCCGTCAATCCGCACCTCCATCGTCGGACGTATAGTATCCTCATAAACGTTGAACGGAGTGTCAAAAATATTATTGAAAGTGTATAGCTCATTGTTATTTTGCGGAGCATCGATGTCGAAATTAATAATATTTTGCGCTTCTAAAAATTCAGTATCGAATTTCAGCATGAAATTTTGCGCCAAATCTGGCATTATTGCAGGCAGCTCCAGTGTTTGCGTGCTTGAGGTGCCAGCTGACTGCCCGTTGATTTGGGCATTAATTTTAGCAGGTATGGACTTGCTCCTGACGGATATATTCTCAATATCAAGATGTAAGGTAGCGGAATCAGCCCGCATTGCCGGATTAGGCGCAATATGAGATTTGGTAAGATATGCCAGCTCCGCAGCAGGAGTGAAATTCGCCGTTATTTTGCTGATATGCGGCATAGCATGCACGTCGCTGCGCTTTGCAGTAAAAAATACCTTGATGTATGGATATTCCTGAGCGGATATTGCAGATATGTCTATCACACCATTATGAATTTTTTTTAATAATTCTCTCTCTTTCTGGTCTTTGTCTATACCTGTTATTTTAATCTCGCTCTCCGAATTTGCTCCGGATATATCGCCGTCTATGCTTATGCTTTTCCAGTGGTTAGCGGGTCCTATGGGCATTGTGGCAGCCGTTCCCTGCATGAGATGGAACTTCAGCTCGCCTGATATTTTAGCGGTATCGGCTGTTGCCGTTGCTTCGGGTATGCTGCCTATTTCAGCTCCGCGGTATCCGATTAATGCTATCGAAGAGTTCCACGCAAGAGATTCTGCATATTTTGAGCCCAAGCCTTGCAATAGCTTTTTCAAAGTATCCATATTCTCAGCCGTCAATTTATAAAGCGCCTGATCTGCCACGCCAAGCAGCACATAGTCGCTGTCTTTCACCGAGTCGCTCAGCAGAGCTATTGTCTTGCTGATATTGCCTGTATCCTCCCATGTATCATACCAGTAATATTTGCCTGTCGGATTTTTTTCGTGCCTGTTTACAATCACAATGTTGAAACCTCTGTTGTTGATACCGCCGTCAATATACAGGCTGTCGGCAAGCGATATTCGGCAGAAGCGGTTATAGGCGCCGCCGTTGCAGCTTATGATTTCATAATTAAAGTCGTTATCCTGCAAGCCAATTCTGGCATTATCGCCGTCGGCACTAACCATCATATCATCAAGAGACATGGATGCAAATTCAGCAGAAGTTTGCAAGCCATACAGCGCATTATCATCTATATCATAGCTGCGGGTATTGAACGGCACAAAAAGCTTCTCGCTCCTGTTGCCATTTACAGCATCTATCAGCTGAGATACGAATATATAGCTGCTGTTTGGCGTCAGCGACACATCGGGAACCCAGTCAATATAGTTCTCCGTTTCCTTGATTTCTGCATAGCTTGACAACTTTATCAGCAATGTGTCTTCGCCTTTTATTTGAATAATTTTAAATTCATACTGGAAAGAGCCTGTGCCGTATAAAGCATTTATCTGCCTGAACCGCATGCTGCTTGATTTCATGTTCCAGTATGCCAGCGGCTCGACCGGCAACAGCCCCGATTTATACACATAAAATTTGGTGGTCAATACATTGTTTGTCCGGATATTCTCATTTATTATCTTGTCTTCATCAATGCGGAACGTAATGATATGTTCGCCGCTCAGCCCTTTGACAGGCACAGAGAAAATGCGTGCCTCGTCCTTGCATAAGCCATTGATTTCCTTAATATATGCTGTAGTGCTGCCCTGATATGTATGCTCCAGTTTCACATTGAAATTCTCATCAGTGCTATAGCCTGCATTATGAAGCCATACGGCTATTTCAGCAGTTTCATCGGTCTCTTTTATTAATTTTTTTTCATTATTCGACAGTATCGCTACATCACTGCTCTGCAGGTACAAGTCTGGCAATGTATCTATCTTTATGCGTATAAGCGGATCGCCGAGCAGCGTTACAAAATACCGCATTGCCGGAGAAAACCTGCCTATATCTGCCATCTTGCTTTTGCCGGCATAGAGCAGGTCGCCTATGTTGCGGATATTGGCAACGCTATCCACTAACGACTCAAAAATAGCTTTGGTGAGTGCAAAATTGGAGTTCATCTCGCCTACGGTCGTAGAGCCTATAGCCGCCACAAATCCTTTGTCCTTAGCCACAATATACTCCTCATTACGGCATCTGAGCAGGGTTGGCTCTGCAAATGCTCCCGAATTGCACGACAGGGTTGTCAGGATGCCGCAGCTCTCCTTGTTGCTAAGGTTTTGCACATGCCAGCCGTCAAAATCAAACACCTCCGGAGCGGCATGACCGTTGTATATGGTGAATGCCACGCCATTATTGATGGCAGATATGATTTGCCCTTTTTGTGCTTCAGGTGAACCACCCGGGTTTTCACGGTTTATGCGTACGGTATCAATACATAACGGAGTGTCTGTAAGAATATCCGACAGCATATATGAATCAGAAACAATACGTTCCATCTCGCCCTTATTGTTGCCGCCGTTTAAGAACAGGAAGCGCTTATGCCATGGAGCAACAGGTGCCGCCTCGTATGCCTTCACCTTGTTCAGGTAATCCAATACTTCGGATTCATTATTCACCGGAATGCGCCCCACTATCAGCTGGAAATTTCGTGGCTGCGTGCTGTCAAATACGCCAAACCAGTAGTCGGAATATGGGTAGCCATACGTTGGGATATAGTCCACAGCTATTGAGTTCGGATGGTTCATATTGGGATCAAGGCTCGCATCGCCGATAAACAGAACATATTTCGGAGCAGGCGCTGTCCAGTTCTGATATGCAAATTTCAAAAAATCCTTAATGGCATGCGGCGATTTTACGCCATAACCGAACTCCTTGTATACCTCATCGACATTGACTAATTCCACGCGGTAGCCTTGATTGCTCCTGTATTCAGCAATTGAGCCGGCAGCGTTATAGAACTTGGGATGCGATATAATTATCATATCCGCAGCGCGTGAAGCAGCATGGAGATCGGTCGGCTGCGTCGTTTGAATGCCCGCAACTTCGATACCTTTCATGTCTGATATGCTGAAGTGATAGTCCGGCTTGGGCGCTATTTTAAATTCCAGCGAAAAGCTTCTGCGGTATTCGTCATGGAACGATGTTTGCAGCGTAAGCAATTCGGAAGTAGCATATTTTTCAGCCGCTTCGCTTGAGCCTGATTTAAAGGCAAACAGGTAAGTGTCATTCACCTTCACATTGTTTATCTGCTTGCTGCCGGCAGCTGCCAGCCAATTTTTCAAGTATGCCGGAATCTCCTTATCCCCGTTATATGCAACAACTACCACCGACCCGCCGGTAATGTTCGAAAGTATGTTCTCTATATCCTTGCCCATCTCGCGCGAAAATTGAAATTCAGCCGTAGTGTTCCCGCCGGGGTATAAAATGCCGATATGAAAACCCTGCGTGGTGTAAGTATATACCTCATCATTTATCATCAGCGATGCAATATTATTGCCGCTATTGCTAACTCCGGCGGCAATGCGCGTGCGAGGCGAGGCTTTTTTTATTACAATAGATTTAGACAATGTGTCATATATTGCAACCGTTGAATCGGAAAAGCCATTGATTTTTATGAATTTATTTTCATAAATCTCTGAAGTGGAAAATACAGCATCGGATTTGTATGCAAAAGGTAGTGAATAGCCGCTAACCTTGTAGTAATCAATCCCGATTTCGGTATTAATATTGTCCGCAGTGATATTGATAACCTCCAGTTTATTCGCACCAAAGAACATGTTTTTCGGCGCAATAGACATCGTAAGCGGATAGTTTTCAACCCATGTATCAACATCGGCAACCTGCAGGGTATCAGTATTTATCATTGATTTGATAATGCGATGGTATTTGGGGTCATTCCAAGTATTGGCATAGGCATAATTCACTGAAAAAACAGGAGTTACTGTTATGCTCCGGCTGTCTGTAATATCGGGAAAGAAAATGAAATTATCATCAAAAACACACTTTTCCAATTCGGGTTTTGCGATAGCTCCGGGGTAGTCATTGAGTATTTTCCAATACCAGTTTTCAAACTTGTCCGTTTCAACATTCAGAACGTCAAATCCCGGAAAAAATTCAACATTTTTCTCATAATGCCTTTCCACCAGAACTGATTCCAGAGCCTTATCCGCCGCTGCCGGCTCGCTCAAAAACGCCATGCGGTCAGGATGGACGTCTTCGTCGTAATACAGGAAAAATACGGCTTCCGCAGTGTAGTTGTCAAAAAAAGTTGTATCGCCTGCTGCCCGCCTGCCAAAAAACAAAAGATTGGATTGGCTGCTGATAACATCGCTGCCGTAATAATATAGCGGACAACTTTCGCCGCGGAAGAAAAGATGCAGTCCGTCAGGGCTTTTGCCCTGCAATTCCGGAGCAATCAGCAGCAATTGAGAAAAATCCAGCCGTGCTATACCGTCTTTTGCAGTTGAAATTTTATAGTATCTGGTATCAGGTTTATACCATTCGGCGGCGTTTAAAGTATTGCATAGGAATAAAAACAGTACAGATATAATGAAGAGATTTTTATTTATTTTCATAGAATTTATAATTTATGTATAATGATTGGTATCCGCATTAAATATATGACACCAAAAATTCAATTTTGTTTAAATCGGCAACTCGACAAATTTAATATTTCAATCTTATTTTGTTCATCTTATACTATTAAAAATTGCAGTCAAAAAAAGGTAGCACATAAAATTTCATCATTAGTTTATAAAATAAAAAAAAAATCAATCCTGCAAAGGCTTGATATGCCTAATGCATTAACTTTCATTTATGGGAAAAAATCTGTTTGAAATACGACCTGTTTTTGTAATATAGCCAAAAAGCCTTATCTTTGTAACTATGAAACTTCAATCAAACATCTTTATAACTATCATTCGCACAGCAAAAGAACGTGCATAATCAATAAAAATAATCCTAATAGATTATTCCTACATCATTTCCTGTGCCTCTCCGCAGGAATATAATTTTGTTATTTTATTAAAATAAATTCATTTATATCGTGCTTGCAATGTTGTTACTTTTGCAGGTAAGTGATATTCTTACACAATAAATATAAAAGGAAAAATAATGTCCAATTGGAAAAAAATATTTTTAACTATATGGTCAGGGCAAGCTTTCTCACTATTAACCAGCGCTCTTGTCCAATTTGCGATAGTCTGGTGGATGACCAAAGAAACAGGCTCCGCAAGTGTTTTGGCATTCGCCACATTAATGGCACTATTACCGCAAATAGTATTAGGTCCTTTCATAGGAGTATGGATTGACCGCCTAAATCGCAAAACAATCATGATTGCTGCGGATTCATTTATAGCTCTATGTTCGGTTATAGTGGCAATACTTTATCATTTTAATGCAATCGAAATGTGGCATGTATATATTTTGCTTATGTTTCGCTCTATTGGTTCGGCATTTCACATGCCTTCTATGCAGGCGAGCGTTCCTTTGCTTGCACCAGAAGAACAATTAACTCGAATAGCAGGTATCAATCAGGTTTTGCAGTCAGTTGCAAATATAGCAGGTCCGGCATTAGGAGCTATGCTAATCACGGTTTTTTCTATGGAAATCGTCATGCTGACAGATGTTATAGGTGCAGCAATTGCATGTATTACACTTGCTTTTGTGAAAATTCCGCAACCCAAGCCACATACTGATACTACAGGAAAAAGTGTTATTCATGATATGTTTATAGCCTTTAAAGCACTTCATACGAATAAAGGCTTGTTTACTCTTGTAATGCTTTTCGTGATTTGTATGTTCGTTTATATGCCGCTTAATGCGTTTTATCCATTAATGACTTTTAATCATTTCAAAGGTGGAGCGGTCGAAATGGGTATTGTTGAGGCAGCATTTGGCATCGGTATGCTGATTGGTGGCGGTTTGATAGGTATTTTTGGCGTAAAAAAGCATAAAGTTAAGTTAATAAATATGTCATATCTTATAATCGGTATAGCATTAGTTATTACATGCTTTTTATCGCCAAGCCAATTCCATATTTTTGTAGTTTCTATTGCGATTTTTGGTCTTGCGATACCATTTTTCAATAGTCCGCTAATGGCTATAATACAAATGCAGATAGACCCATCTATGCTTGGACGCGTATTTTCGCTGTTTGGCACATTAACAACGTTGCCGTCTGCAATAAGTTTGATGGGAGCGGGTATTATAGCCGATAATATCGGCATAACCAATGCTTTTGGTGTTGCAGGAATTCTAATTGTGCTGCTCGGCATTGTTGGTTTTATGTTGCCTGCTTTGCGGCAATTAGAAAAACAGACTGAACAGTAGGCAATAAAACAAAAGGCAGCTTATTATATTAAGTATATTGAGCTGCCTTTGTTATTACCTCCTGTTCACACAAACCAAATGATTTACAATTAATGAATACGCAATAAATGCTAATACAAATAAAAAAATAATCCGATCAAAAATGAATAAATATTCACAAACAAATATTTATTTTGAAGATGAAAGTCGTCTTGGACTGATGATAA
>JAVBOP010000088.1:0-18111 GCA_031550405.1 Kapaibacterium sp. (SeqCode) | reverse complement strand
AAGGACTTGAAAAGAAATCTTCTATTATATCTTCAACAGAAGAAAGCGGAGGCATGGAAATCATGAAAAGACAAAACAATACAGCACTAACACGATGTAAAATATCGTGCTTACCGAGACATACAAGCTTATGCCGTATATTTGGTGCTATTATTTTGTATAGAATATCCATATAATTTTCATTTAATATGTCATAGCTGTCGCAAAGCTACAACATATTTTTAATATATGCAACAAATATTTTTATTTAATTTAATTTATTTGGGATAGGGGTGCTTTATGAATATTTTTTAATAAAACTACCCCGTCATTGCTTCGCAATGCCACCCCTTCAGGCGAAGGGGAATGTATAACATTATGTAAATATTGGTAGTTACGCATTCCCCTCTTGTAGAGGGGTGTTTTTTGTGGTATTGCATATTATTGATAACTATTGGGTATCAACACCTTCCGCTCATGCTTATTTAAGGGGCGGGCAGTATTGGCAGCTTTGCCTGAGACTTTACTTTTTTCTGCACTTCGATAGTGGATACCAGTATGCTTGGCGAGGAGGCGGAGACAGGAACGCCGCCAGATTCTGCGCCGCAAATGCCGTTAAATGTCTCTATGTTGTCATCAGCAGCAAGAATATTGGCGAAAGTTGACAAAGGCGTACCTATTAAATCCACACCGCGCACCAGCTCATCAGGACGCCCGTCGACATATATTTTATATACTACAAGCGGTGTTACATTGAACGAGTTCGGTATATAGCGGGTTGTGAAAGTAAAGCCGCCCGACACCTTCTCAAAATATAAGCCATATTCCTTATTCTGCTTTTTCGCTTCATCAACCAGCATCTTCTTCAACTCTGTCGTATTTACCGTTTTGCTTGACTCAACAATCAGATTCGACTGGCGGGTTACGGGATTATACCCAGCCTGCTTTCTGCCATGCCCATTACTGTGCGGAAAGCCTTCTATGGGGCATCTGGACATCAAAAATTTTTCAAATATGCCGTTTTTCACAGACACAACTTTTTGCCCTTTAACACCTTCATCATCAAATTGATAGTAGCCGGAAAGCTCTGTGTTGCGTAGCTTCTTGCAGGTTGGATCGAATACAACACTCATGAAATCAGGCAAAATTCTGGTACCGATTGAATTTTTGAATGTCTGGCTCGAAGTTGGATCTTTCTCCCTGTGCCCTTCAACCCTATGCCCAAATATTTCATGGAAAAATACGCCTGATGCTTCGCCTGACAATATTGCAGGACCGGAAAATGTTGTTGCCAATGGTGCTGACCTGAGGCTGTTCAATAGCACAAGCATCTCGTCAATGTCTTTTGTAATCGCCGCTTCATCGGGCAAATCCTCGCATTTAAAGGCAAAATAGCTTTTGTGCAGTGGCAAGCTCATGCCATCATCAGCCTTGGTTTTGACACTGACAAAAACTCGGGCATAGGTTTCTGGAAATTTCAATTCCGTGCCTTCTGAATTGGTATAAAATTTATTTCGAACACCTGCCGTAAAGGATACGGTGCCTTCGTATAACCACTTGTAATTATTAAATTTACCCGAAAGACGGCGCAATATGCCAGACCATTTGGCAGTATCAACCATAAATGGTGCTGCTGCATTCTTATCTATATTATTTGGATAGTATTTATGAATAAACGGCTCCGAAAATTGACTTGGCGTTTCCTTTGAAAAATCGCTCGACGTATCTTCTTCTGCTATTTTCACTGCCTGATTCGACAGCGCCTTCTCATAACTCTCTATCGCTGACTTGTATGCCTTGTCCGTTGCAGTCCAAATAAGATTGCGAATAGCGGCTTCATCGTCATTTAATGGAATATTTATCGATGGCATACCACTTGAGCCAAAATTTGTACTGCCTCTAACTATATGTTTATTATCAAAGTTATAGCTTCCGACCCTTAAATCTATATCTAACAGCCGGAATTTGCTTTCCATATTTGTTTCTATTTTTCCAAAGCTGGCAGTGATTTGATTGCTTTCCGTTTCTGTGATGTAATATGAAATAAAATATGGCGGAATCTGCTCTTTTTTTAATTCGGTCATTGAGCGCTGCAATTCTTTTTTCACGGCATTAGCTAAATTTTCATTTTGGGCATTTGCGGTTAAGTGAATAGAAATAATTAATATGGCACAAACAAGATTAATGGCTTTGGATTTAATTTTCATAATTTAAGTTCGATACAATTTTGAAAACACCACAAATATACCACTATTTCAGTTAAATATTATAAGTATAAATATTTCTAAATTAATTTGCTATATTTGAAAGCACCGAAACATATTTGAATTTATGAAATATGAATTATGAAAAAAAAATCATAATTGATTGCATGTGATAATGAAACCATCTGAAAATATTGAAGATAATCACGAAGTATTTTTGCAAAAAGCAGTATATAGAATGCTGGCAGAATTGCACGATACAACATTTTCTCTGCAAAGCCAAAAACATTTGCAAGTGCTTTCAACAGGTGAACATAATGCAAATGATGGTCCCGATTTTCACAATGTGTGCATGCTTATTGATGGCAAATTTATCGTTGCAGACGCCGAATTTCATAAAAAAAGCTCTGATTGGGAGTTGCATTCTCATTCGAAAAATTACAAATATGACAATGTCAAGCTGCACATAGTTTTAGAACACGACAAAAATTTGGATAATCCCTTTGAAACGCTTGTGTTAGACAGGCAAGCGCTGCATAATTATTTAAATTATATTCCAGAAAAAATAGAGTTTGATTATGATTCGCTCGAAGAGCTGCAAAAATATGCGCTGGAGCGGTTGCTTAGAAGAACTATGAATATTTATTTAGAATTAAATCAGCATGCTTTGCGGAAAGTGCTTGTAAATGCTGCCCAAAATTATCTGGAAAAATATTACCACCGGAAGCGCCGTCCCATTTATAACCAAACGCAAATTGTCGATTTTTTGGAGAAAATACCTAACAGCATTTTGTATGATTTTTTATTTAATATCAAATGCAGTGCAGGCGATTCAGTTAGCAACAATATCAATAAATTACTCGAAAATAAAATATATAACGAAGGATACCACTTAAGGCTGGAATTAATTTTAAATGCAGTTTTGCCAATCGCATTTTGCCTTGCAGATATTAGTGGAAAATACGATATTTTGCTTTGGTACTGGTCAAAAACATCGGATTGTGCCTATCAAAAATTATACAGAAAATATCCAAATATTCCGCAAGATTACCTTTGGCAACAGCAAGGCATGCTTGAACTTATGCGAAATTTTGGAAATAATACAAATAATAATTCAGACAAAATCCATTACAATTTTTCTGAATATATTTCTTTTTGCGATTTATCTCAGTCTCCATTCACCTTTCCATCATAACGCTGTGGAATAAGTTAAGCTGTATAATCGTTTTTATTTTGTTTATTTATAAAATGACTAAAAATCAAATTTTAACTATAAAAGATATTCAGCAATTGAAATTTGTTGAAGCGGAAAAAGAAGAAAAAATAAAAATTGCGTAAAAAACGCCGCTCATAAAAAAAATGTATTATAAGTATTTGGCTTTCAAGCGGAAAAAACACGCAAGCAAACCAAATATTCACGATATTGAGCGTATTTTGATTTTTCGCTATGATGCGATTGGCGATTATTTTGTTTCGACTCCAATTATAAAACATCTAAAAAGAATGAATCCTGATTTAAAAATAGATGTCATTACGTCGATGCGGAACGATTTTATTATTAAGGAAGATATTTATGTTAATGAAACTTACGCTATTAATATAAAAAATCTGAATTCAAAAATTTCGCGAAATTCTATAAAAAAAATGAAGAAAAATAAATATGATTTAATAATAGCGCTGGTTTTTACAAATACGACAAAAGCTGGAAAACTGGCGCTGAAAATTTCGCCAGATGCTTACAAAATTACGTCAGCATCGAAAGAAAGGATGCCGCTATACAGCATGGTTTTTGATCATATAACGGCTCGAAACAGTTGGAAGGAGCACATATCCGAGCAATTATTAAAATCTGTTCATTTTCTTAGCAATGAACCGCATTGCCAATTTGACATAAATTATTATGTTCCAATTCCTAATGAATATTTTGAACAGGCTGTGAGTTTTGCAGAAAAGAACAACCTCGAATATAAGCCTGATGTTGAAAATATTTTTCCGCATAAGAGCAATATTTCACTTAATGGCTCGCCGTATTTTATAATAAATACAACAGGTTCGAGTGAATTGAAAACATTGGAAACAGAAAATGCAAAACAATTGATTAATATTATTTTAGATAAATATCCAAACCATATATGCTTTGTTACGGGAGATCCCCGTCAAAAAGAGCAAGTGGAAAATATTGTTCAATCCATTGGCAACAGGAATTGCAAAATATTAATCGAAAATTTTTTCATTGTTTCATCAATATTAGCCGGAGCGAAACTGCTCATATCTGCCGATACTTCGCTAACTCATGTGGCTGCTGCTGTCAAAACTCCGATTATTGCATTTTATCTGGAATTATACAATGTCTTTGCATGGTATCCAATGGGCTCGCCATTTACGGCAATTGCTGTCGAAAAAGGAAGCAGTATCAATACAATTGATACGGATTTAATTGCCGGTCTTGCCGATAAGTATTTACAGCTTCCACAACTTATATAAATTAATCAGTTCGTTGGTGGAGGAATCATGCGAATTGATTTTGCTGGCGGTTTCCAGCTCCGGCAATATTTTTTTAGCTAATTGTTTGCCCAGTTCAACCCCCCATTGATCGAAAGAATTTATTTCCCACAAACAGCCCTGTACGAAAACCTTATGTTCGTATAATGCAATTAAATTGCCAAGTGTTTTTGGAGTAAGCTCTTTAATTAACAGGGTATTAGTGGGTTTATTGCCTGCAAAAACTTTATGAGGCAAAAGCCTGTTTATTTCATCTTCACTCAAATTCTGCTTCACAAGCTCTTTCCTTGCCTCATCAGGTGTTTTGCCTTTCATCAAAGCCTCTGTTTGAGCGAAAAAATTTGAAAGCAAAATATCATGATGTATGTTTGCACGATTTTCATTCCGGTTAGTCTTGGCAAAAGCGATAAAATCCGCAGGTATCATTTGTGTGCCTTGATGAATCAGCTGGAAAAATGAATGCTGAGCGTTGGTACCAGCCGCTCCCCAAACAATAGGCGCCGAACTGCAGGATAGAATTTCACCATAAATGTCGATACTTTTTCCGTTGCTTTCCATATCCAGCTGCTGTAAAAAAGCGGGAAATTTCGACAAATTTTGCTCATAGGGAACGACGCAATGCGAGCGGGCATCGAAGAAATTGTTATACCAAATGCCAAGCAATGCCATGACAACAGGGATATTCCTATCAAATGGAGCGGTGCGAAAATGTTCGTCCATTGCAAAGGCGCCTTGCAGTAATTCGCTGAAATTATTATAGCTTACAGATAATGCTATTGACAGGCCTATAGCCGACCACAATGAATATCGACCGCCAACCCAATCCCAAAACTGGAAAATATTTTCAACATCAATTCCAAACGCCGCACAAGCATCGATATTAGTCGATAACGCAACAAAATGCTTTGCCACTGCACCGGTATCATTGCCAAGCTTTGCGAGCAGCCACTCTTTGGCAGTCATTGCATTTAGCAGCGTTTCCTGCGTAGTAAAAGTCTTCGACGCAACGACAAACAGCGTGGTTTCAGGATTTATTCTCTTCAAGACATTGAGTATGTCAGTATCATCAACATTGGAAACGAAATGGGAAGTAATACCTTCAACTGCGTAATCATGCAGCGCCTCGACAACCATAGCCGGACCAAGGTCTGACCCGCCTATTCCAATGTTAACAATATCGGTAATTTTTTTATTAGTTATTCCTCGAAAAATACCATTATGTATGCTATCAGCAAAAAGCTGCATTTTAGCTAATTCTGATTTAATTTTGGGAATTATATTTTCGCCGTCAACATATATTGGACTGGAATTTTGCTGGCGCAATGCAGTATGCAGTACAGCGCGATTTTCCGTAAAATTAATTTTTTCACCATCAAACATCGCATCAATTTTATCTTTGAGTTTTGCAGCTTTTGGAAGCTCTAACAGCGTTGAAAATATGTCGCTTGTGATAATATTTTTTGAAAAGTCAAACAGGATATTTTCCAGTCGAATAGAAAAATTTTCAAATCGATTTTGGTCTTTTTCAAAAAGCGATTTCATGCTTATATTTTTAGCAGCTTCATATTGCCTGCTGATATTCAGCCATTCCTGAGATAATTTTATTTTCATATATCATTATTATGAATTTTTTTTAATAAATCTTGTTATCTGACTTTAAATGTAGCTAATGTTATGATTGCCAGAATGACGGCAACGATATAATAACGAATCACGATTTTCGCTTCGTGTATGCCTTTGCGCTCGAAATGATGGTGGATGGGAGCCATCAGAAAAATGCGGCGCCCTTCACCATATTTTTTTTTGCTGTACTTATAGTAACCTACTTGTATTATTACAGATACAGTTTCCGCGAAAAACAAGCCACCCAATATCGGTAATAAAAATTCTTTTTTAATTAAAATACACAATCCGCCAATTGCTCCACCTAAAGCCAGCGAGCCTGTATCTCCCATAAATACCTGTGCCGGATAGGAGTTATACCATAAAAATCCAAGACAGGCTCCCACTAATGAGGCGCAGAATATCGTCAATTCGCCAGAGCCTTGCAAGTGGATTATATTAAGGTATTTAGCAAATGTCGCATTGCCTGATATATAGCAAATCAAAGCAAGGGTTAAAGCAACAATACCCACCGTTCCAATGGCAAGACCGTCTAATCCATCGGTTAAATTAACAGCATTTGAAGTGGCTGTCAAAATAAAAATCACGATTGGAATATATAGTATGCCAAAATCAAAATTGCCGTTTTTAGAAAACGGTATCGTTGTAAGTGTATTATATAAATCGAAATTAGAGCCAAACAAATCTGGCAAAAAATAAATTATAGAACCAAGCACAGCTCCAATTATAATCTGCCCGATAATTTTGTATTTTCCGATTAACCCTTTTTTATATTTTTTTACAACCTTTAAATAATCATCTAAAAATCCAACTCCGCCAAGCCATGCAGTAGTTATAAGTATTAGAATTATATATATATTAGAAATGTTTGCCCAAAGCAAGGAAGGCAAAATTAAGGCAAGCAACACAATTATTCCACCCATTGTCGGAGTGCCGGCTTTTAGGGAATGCGTGCCGACATTAGATAATTCGGTTTTAGCCTGTTCGCCAAGTTGCTTATTTTTCAACATGTTAATAATTTTTGGACCAAAAACAAAGCTAATGAGCAATGCCGTTATGGCAGCGGCAGCGGCGCGAAATGTAAGATATTGGAATACTCCAAATCCCGGCGGAGAGAATATTTTTTCCACCCATTCTGCAAAATAGTACAGCATAATTTTAGTAGGTTAAATGACAATGCAGTACAAAATTACAATTTTTATAGTTCGCAAAAAAACTATGAAATATATTTTTTGTAAGCGCTGCAAGAAAATGCAATAAATTTGTGTGTATACGATTGATATTTTAATTTTGAAATTTGTTGTTTTATCTCATATACTTTCTTATTAAAGTAGGTTACCGCTGGCAAAGTGCGGAACTTTTTCCCACCTCAGCCGGCAGCTATCCAGATTCTGCGGCTTGGCTGCATCACGGTCAAGCCATAAACAACAGCATAATTTACATTGTATTTTATAAAAATCAGTGAAAATATAGCGGCTAAAAAGACCTTATTTCCATATAGTTTTATTAGATAAAATTATAAATTATTTTTCATATTTTTATAAATTGATGAAGGTAGATTTTGATTCCACAGTGTTTTTCCATTCTGTGAAAGTCATGGCATGCAAATCTCTATCTTTTATGTTTAATTGAGGCTTATCAATATTATTAAAAATATTTAATATTTCTTTGTTGCATATAGACCAATCAATATCATCAGAAAAAATGGAGATTGTGCGCTCGTTTTCTGGATTGTAGGTGCCTGTGCAAAAATATTCTATCATCGATTTTTCGAGCAGCAATGCACCATGCGCGAAACCCGGCGGAATCCATATCCAATCGGCATAATCACACGAGCACTTGACCTCGCAACCTACTATTTTACCATAAGTTATGCTATCAGGACGCAGGTCGAGAGCAAGGTCGATAAGCTTGCCATAAATCAGTCTGACCAGCTTGCCCATGTGCGGATTCCACTGAAAATGCAAGCCACGAAAAGTATTGGCGTGAGAATACGCCTCGTTCGCCTGCATTATTTGAAAATTGCCTAAAAACGGGCACTCGCGGCGAATGTCATTGATATTATACACCTCCGAAAAAAAGCCGCGACTGTCAATAAATTTTTCAAATCTAATAAGTTTAATCTCCGGTATTTCTAAACTTCTAATATTTTGTATTTTCATATAGTTACAATAAAAATGCTGCTTCTCGAGCTATACATTCATGCTTGATAAGCCTTTCGATAAACGCATTATATTCATGATTAATCAGTAAAAATTTAAAATTTAAGTAGCGGCATTTTTGATAACGCATGTTATCAAGCAAATAATCGTAACCCATTATACACTTAGGGTTACACGCATCAGCATCTATCAGCCGTTTGCATTTTCCGCCTTTTTGCAAAACAGATAAAATATTTTTCGGCAAACTCTGCACAAAATCGGTATAACTACTGATATTATCCGCGTATAGATGCAGCTGGAACTTATTTTCTTCGATAACAAAATTTGCAATTGCCCGCCGATTTTTGTTGCAAGTATATGTAAATCGAGTGCCTGATTTTATAGCCTCTATTTTTAACTTATAATCATGCCGTTGCAAATAATCATCTATCTCTTTGAAAAACAGGCGGTTGGTGTCATTGAGCGCATTAAGATAATTATCAATAAGCATATAAATCGCACCTTAATTATTAAAAAAAGTTAATAATTCTTTCCAGATTGAAACAATATCTTTGCCGAACAGCATGAAAGAAAGAATTACGCCCGAAATGGCGCCAGCAAAGTGTGCATCGTGGTTGATATTATCCTGCGAATATCTTGCTGCAAATTTGCACCAAACCAGATATGCCACCCCAAAAACAGCTGATGGCAAGGGAATAGGTATGGGCATCATCATAATTTTATTTGTTGGATAGATGACAATTGAGCTGAACAAAATCCCGGAAATGGCGCCCGATGCACCAAGCGAACAGTATTGCCAATCATTTTTATGCCTCAGCAGGGTTGGAATATGGCTTAATATCATACTGCCCAAGTATATGATAATAAAGTTGGTTATGCCAATGGTCGATTCAAGGCTGAATGCAAAGAAGTAAAAAGTGAGCATATTGAACACCAAGTGCATTAAGTCATTGTGAATAAAGCCGCTTGTGAGTAACAGATGCCATTTTTTATTATGCACAACCTGATATGGACGAAACATGAATCTGTTTTTCAAATTGCGATTGCCAAATGCAAGCAGGCTTGCCAGTATGGTCATTATAAATAATACAGTTGCTGCCATTTTTTATATTTTATGAATAGTTTAGTCGCCCGTTGGCTCAATATTAGCTGTTTCAAGCATCAGCATCACTGTTTTTTGCGGAGCGCGCGGGCGGTGCTTTACACCTTTCGGAATTGTGGTGCCCTGATTGGGATTCAATTCGATGGTGCTATCTTCCAAGTCTATTAACAGCCTGCCGCTTAGCACAAAAAAGAACTCGTCATCATTATCGTGCTTGTGCCAATGGTACTCGCCTTCGACAATGCCAATCCGCACAACGCTGTCATTGACTTTCGCCAGCGTCTGATTGAACCACTTATCCTTGCACTCCTCGACCAGTTGCGGAATGTCTATCTTCTGCAAATAATCGAACTTAACATCAAGCTTTGTTACATAATTATATTTATTGTCCATATTTATGAATATTTTTTAATAATTCTAAAAATCCAATCCTAAAGCAAAAATATAGTATGGGGAAGACCAGCGAAAATACTCGTTGCGCCATGCCATATCAAACTTGAAAGGCATGCCCAAAACTATAGCGCGTATGCCCCATCCGGCGCTCATAAGCATATTGGCAGGATAGCGGTTACCGTTATATGCCGTGTAGCTTATGCGGAAGTCATCAGTCCACGCACCGCCGATATCGAAAAAGACATTGCCCATAACCCCTTGAATCAGCATGGGAAAGCCGCCCGCCATAAATGCCATGAAGATAGGAAAGCGGTACTCAATATTTGCCATGAAGAATTTATCGCCTTTTAAGGCACTGACAGGCCACCCGCGCATTGGCATCAAAAAATTCTGTATAAAGGCAAAATCCTCTGGATTGTCAAGAGTGAAATTGCCGTTCTCATATTCCGAATTAATCCAATTATTGACGCCGCCCATATAAAACGTCTGCGCTCTATCGCCAATGCTTATGCCCGCCGAACCGCGCAGTGCAATGCTCATCCAGTTGGGTATTATTTCAATATATTGCCGTGCATCCATTGTAAGTGTTAGAAATTCCGACGAATTAGATGTGAAGCGAGGCGAGAATAGCCCTCGAAAATTAATTCGCTGACCACGTGTCGGCGCATATATTCCATTGAGCGAATTGTCTATTACAAACTGCACTTCCGGCACAAACAGGAAGCGGCTTATGGACTCATACGACGGTATCTCCGTGTTTTCTTTTGCAGCATTAACTAAATTTAATTTTAGCTCAACGCGTTTGAACAGGTCGAAAGCATACTTTGAGCCAAGCACCACGCCTGTGCTGCGGTAGGAATAGAGATAGTTCCCTTCCTCCACGCCCGCTTCAGGGTCATTAAGGTATGTCCAGATATAGGCAGAATTATTGTACACCGCAAAGCTGTAGTCTATTATCTTGGAATTATAAAAGTATCCACCATAGAACTGGCTGTTTTTTAAATCGGTTAGCAGATATGCCTGCAAAAATATCTGGTGGTTGCCCATGATGTCGCTGAACATGATAACTCCATCGCCCTGCAAGCCATAAAGTGTTGAAATAGCAGGATTTACGAACACAGCATCCAAACTGAAATTAATGATATAATCCTTTTCTATGAAATCATCAGCCGCGCTGTCCTGCAGCGGCGAAGTATTGGCAGCATAGTCATCGACAGGCTTGAGAACATCGGTATTCGGGCGCACGAACTGCTGTTGGGTGAAGTCGGTAGTGTATTCACCGTAAGTAACAGGAGTTACAGTGTCTTGCATGTTTTCAACAGTATCGGCATTAACTATTTCTGAGATGATATGGCTCTTTTCTGAATTTTTTTTCATAAATCCAGTCAAAGGCAACACATTGGTATCTATCTGTTTTTCAAATGGGTTGCGCATAAGAAATATGTCATATCCACCTTCTACCTGCGCTGAAAATATCATGCTCAAATTATCTGGCGTAATAGACAGCTGGGCTATGCCATTAGCGGAATTGGTCAGTGGGCGCTCTATATTTGAAGTTAAATTTAATTCATAAATATTGCCTATGCCATTTTTCATCGATACATACAGCAGTTTTTTATTGTCAGAAGAGACCACAACAGATGTCTTCATCACTTCCGGTTCATTGGTTATCCTGCTTATTTTATTAGTGCTTATATCTACGTTGTATATATCTGCATGTTTATAGTCATGCTCCCATATCCTATAGTTTTCATAATTCAGGCCGGGCGCAAGGTTATCGCCTCTATCCGATATATAGTATATGGACTTGGAGTCGGGCGCCCACACGGGGAAATGGTCAGAAAAGACATCATTTGTAACCGCTATCACCTTCTTATCCGCCAAGTCATAGTAATATATATCGCTTTGGGCGTTTTTGGTACCGATAAATGCTATCTTGCTGCCATCTGGCGACCATATCACAGAGGATATGGTACTGAAGCCGGGCTTTATTTTATCATATTTACCTGTTTTCACGTCAGTTATAAATATAGCATCTTCACCGCCGGACTTGGCGGATATGACAATTTTTTTGCTGTCTGGCGACCATGATATGCCTGGAGTTAAGATATTCAACTGCTCAAAATCCTGCTGCCTTGCGCTGCTGACAAGCTTTCGCGGCTTTACTTTCTTCTTTTTGTCGGTAGCCGTTTCAATGGGCGAAACATATATTGCAAATATGCCTGCATCCATATCGGATATATATGCCATTTGCTCGCCGTCGGGCGCTATTGCAGGCGACGAAAAATAGAAGCAATCTTCTTTCGCGTGGTTTGTTATTTGCGTGGCAAATTCTTTTGGCGGCTGATATACCGTAATATCTGGCCAATATACCTTTTTTATTTCCGTCTGCCACAGCTCTGAAAAATCCTCGAAGCTGATGCCGAATGTGTTCATAAAGGCGATTTCGAGATTCTGATACGATTTCAACTTGTTTACAAATTCGGTTACCTTGCCTTTGCCATACCTGTCTGCAATGAAGGCATAGAACGTTTGCCCTGCACGATATGACAGATAGCCGCTAATTTCCTTGAGCGCAGGCAGGTCTTCATTTATAGTCAAATCCCGCATGAACATGTCGGTTTCTATATCCATGCCGCCAATACTTTCCCACTCCGCCAAGCCTTCATTGAGCCACGTGGGCAGAAAAAATACGCCATTTGCCGTAACGGCAGTCTGCACCGTACCGCCATAAAACATGTCATTGATTACAGCATGAACAAGCTCGTGGTGCAGTACGTGCCGCAGCTGCGCATAGCTGCCTTGAAATGGCACAACCACACGGTTTTTATAGAGTTCGGTAACGCCGCCTATGCCTTGGCTAAGGTACATATTGATAACATTTGTCTGTTGAAATTCATTGTGCGAATTATACACGACCACAGCAATTCGCTGTGTTATCTGGAAGTTAAGTGTTTTTTGGATTGATACAAGGGCTTTTTCCAATTCAATTGCGGCAAATTCTGCAAGGTATTTGCTGCCTGCGTCATAATAGACATCAAAATGTTTGCTTTCGATATATTTCCAATCGAAATTTTTATACTGCATCTTATTTTTGCCGAACTGTTGTGCTGCAACATCAGGCATCGAAAAAAGCGATATAACGATATATACAAGTGTTATTGGTATTATTTTTTTCTTCATATTTCATACTTCATTATTTATGAATAAAAATTCATAAAAAGCGTGGCAACTTGCGTTTATATGGCAATAATATGTTAGCTAATGTTATTGAAAATAAATTCAACACTTAATATAGCATTAATTTTACAAATTTGGCATACCTGTATTGTATTAATGTAGCCGTTTATCAAAATTTTCACTATACTTTATACCGTAGCCTGCCGTCGCTGCTTTCCATCTCATGTTTCTATAAATCATAATTATAAGTCATAATTGCCGATGACGAAGAGCAGGTTTTGCTGGGCTTTTAGATATAGATAATATGAGGAAATACTGTTGGTTTGAGCGGTGATATATTGAGTATTGGCGGTGATATAATCAGTTATGGTTGCGCTTCCAAGGTTCATTCTCTCCTTGACTGCATCGAAATTTTGCCGAGCTGCAGCAATAGATTTTTCGGAAATTGCGACTGCCTTTTCGACCGCTTCCAAATTGAAATATGCTGTTTGCACTTCCGCCCTTATGCCTTGTTCCAGCTTTAGAAGCTCGGTATTCGCCTCTTGAAAATAAAGTTCGGCTTGCTGTGCCTGCAAGTCAATATTGAAATTTTTAAATATTGGCACATTCAAATTCAAACCAAAAAGGAATAAGCCTTTATCAATATCAGCTATCCTGCCACTGCTCCAGTTGTATCCAAGAGAGGCGGACAGCGTGGGGAAATATGCGGAATTTGCTGCTTTTTTGCCCAATTCAGCGCTCTCTTTATTTAGCGTATAAGTGGAGTAATCGATCCTGTTTTTGAACGCTTGCTCGATGGAATTTTGCAAACCGCCAATCTGATTCCTGAATTTATCAATTTCTTGCGTGCTGATATTAGCTGGAATGCTGTTCGTATCGAAGTTGGTTTCAACGGAAGGGTCAAGTCCCAGCGTAATCATTAAAGATTGTTTTGCCAGATTAATATCAATTTCAGATTGCAATAGCTGCACTTCCTTGTTGCCAAGCTCTGCCTCTTGCGAAAGTATGGAATTTATCGGGATAATGCCTGCTTCATATTTTGCTTTTAAATTTTCGAGCTCAATTTTTCCAACTTCAATATCTTCTTTTTTCGCCTTTCTGATTTCTTCAAGCCTCATAATTTCAGCATACTTAAGGTAAATATCCAATTTTATTTTTTCAATTAAATACTCGGTTTGCAAATCAACAATATTTGTGTTTATGTCTGCAATCCTGTAATTTGCCTCACGCCCAAAGCCGTCAAAAATAAGCATATTGGCTCCAGCATTCATAGAATATGAATTTAAATACAGGGAATTATTTGGATTGTTTAGCTGTCTTGAATATCCGGCGGTTACATCAACAGAAGGAAGATACGAACCAAATGCACTCTTCATTTTTGCATTTGCCGTCTGCTTTTGATAATGTGTTAGCAATATGTCGTAATTATTTGTTATTGCTGTGTTTATGCAATCTTTCAGTGTATATGTTTTTTGTGAAAAAGTGTTTATGGATAAGGACAACAGCAATGCTATGCAGAGGAATATTTTGTTCATTTTATAGATATAAATGCAGCTTTAATGCAATAAATAATCAAAAATACTTATTAGAATATTACGGGCTATACCCAAATTGTTTCTCTTTTCCTGCTATATAATTATGAAAAAATATTCATAAATGGAGGCAGCGTAGTGTGAGTTAAAAAAAAACTTTTGCCAATAATATTATTCTTTGTATTTTTGACTGCTTTAACATTTACTTGCGAAGTGCGAAAGCGGTGGAAAATTATATCTTACCCATGTTAAAGCGCACTAACTACTGACATATATTAATAAACATTTTTTTATATTTTTAAATAATTTCGGAGCATTTTTAAAATGAAGAAATTCGTAAATGTAATTGTCATTGCTGCCTCACTTGTTGTAGCAGCCTGCTTTTATTCATTTTTCTTAGGATCGCCTGCTAATTTTGCAGATGCGGCAAAACACGAACCTATTAATGCACTTGGTATGATTCATACCGGTGGTCCGCTTGTTGCACTGTTGATTTCTTTCATCATCATTGCGGTGGTTTATTCTATTGAGCGCTTTTTATCTATTAACAAGGCAAAAGGCAAAAACGATCCTGTTCAATTTATTAGAAAAATTATTGCTATGCTTGAAAAAGGCGAATTTGAGCCGGCACTTGCAGAATGTGATAAACAGCGCGGCTCTATCGCAAACGTATTGCGAGCTGCCATATCACGCTTTAAAATAGTTGAAAATGATGCTAATTTTGGACCTGAAAAGAAAATATCAGAAGTACAACGCAGCATTGATGAATCATTGAATTTGGAAACTCCACTTTTGGAAAAAAATCTTGTGATTTTATCCACAGTTGCTTCTATCGCAACGATGATTGGACTTTTGGGAACGACATTGGGTATGATTAGAGCATTCCGTGCATTGGCAGAAAGTGGAACTGTATCTGCAACACAACTTTCAATAGGTATTTCCGAGGCGTTATATAACACGGCTGGCGGTCTTATTGGTGCAGTAATTGCTATCGTTGCATATAACTTCTTTACTACTAAGGTAGATAGTTTTGTTTATATGATCGATGAAACAATTTTAAATGTGATGCAAATATTCACAACAAGAACTCAAAAATAATTTTTTCACAAACATAAACAGGAAATAACTGTGTCAAAGAAAGTAAAAGTAAAGCGCGTCGGTTTTGCTATTGATATGACTCCGCTTGTAGATATTACGTTCTTGTTGCTAACATTTTTTATGTTTACGGCTACGTTTAAAACGCAGGCTGAGAGTGAGCAAAAATTTGTGATACAACGTCCAGCGACAACTCCGTCGGATACTTCTAAATTGCCTGATAGAGACTTGGCAACGATAAAAGTTGCCATAGATACTGTTACATTGGATACCATATACTATTATGATATAGTAAATGAAGCGGACAGAGGGCAGGTGTGGCAGAATACGCCGGGTATTCCTCAGGAGCTGCTGAGCAAAGCGCAAATACCGGTAACAAAAGAACTGCTTAACGAGCTTGTGCGGAATACAAGGCTTGTTAATCCCACAACTTTATTTGCAATAGATGCTGATAAACGACTGCGATTTGAGTATATTAACGATGCAATGGACATACTGCGGAAAAATCGTGCTACAGTATTCAGTTATGTAGTGGATAAAAGGCAATAGCCATTGATGATTTTATTAATAATATTTTAGAATATAAGGAGAATATATATGGCTGGTGGTGGCCAATTAGGTGGGGGCGGAGGCAAACCCAAAAGAGGAAAAGCCGGTAAGCGGAAAAAATCAAAGCGCGTTGGCTTTACCCTTGATATGACTCCACTTGTGGATATTACATTCTTGTTGCTGACATTCTTTATGTTTACGACAACAATGGCTGCTCCACAGGTTCTGGATATGACAATTCCACCAGAAATTGATGTTGAAGTTGAGGTTCGAGAATCTGAACTTATGTCAATTTTTGTTAGAGATGATAACAAGCTGTTCTGGTCAAAAGGTTCTGAAGACCCTAAGTCCGTACTGCTTAAAGAAATACAGGGATTGTCGGAAAGAGAAAATCTTGATCCAGCGGTAAGAAATAAATTAATTGTTGCATTAAAAGTGTCAAAAGATGCAGCCTATGGAACAATAGTGGAGATTCTTGATAAATTAAATCTGGCAGAAGCTGTGATTACTCAAGAAATAGCTAAAGAACTGGATGAGCAGGGCAATCCTAAGAAGCGCGAAAGACGATTTACTATCGCTATTCAAACTGAAGATGAAGTCGCTAAACTACAAGGATTATAAAAATGAAAACAGAAACGATAAAAATAGGTTTAGATGAAGTGCCATTGCCATCAACGTACGGTGCGGCAGAATTAAAATACTTCATCAGAAAAAACACGGTACGCGGAGTAATAGTAGCATCATTATTGTTGCTTTTGCTTTTATTGATAAATTTCATATTTGATACGGTAGAGGCTACTTTAAAAGACGATGTAAAGGTGGCGCCGATTACAAAGATGACGTTAGATGATTTACCGCCGCCCGATGCCGATGCAGCAGCGGATGTCCCGCCGCCGCCTGATGTTGTGATAAATACAGGTCCAGCGGCTCGTGCAGGCAACCCTATTCCTGTTCCGGATGCAATGATAGCGCCTGATGTCAAGGACTTTGCTACTGTCGAAGTTCAATCAAGAGCAAGCCATGAAGGCGGTACGGGAGAAGACATGGGAAATTTCGCTGATAATATTGACTGGTCTGAAAAAAAGGTGGATGCCAAAGAAATAGTCGATAAGGAGCCTGAACCAGACGAGTTTATTCCTGTGGAAAAAGACCCTGTCTTTGATTTAGCTAAGTTGAATTCTCTTGTAAAATATCCAGAAATGGCACGCAAAGCCAATATAGAGGGTACAGTGCATGTAAAAGCTCTGGTAGATAAAACAGGAAAAATAACAAAAGCATTCGCAGAACATTCAGATAATAAAGCGCTAAATGAAGCAGCGGTGGATGCCGTCAAGGCCTACGGTTTTGCAACTCCTGCGGTAATGAATGGACAGCCTGTCTCGTGTTGGATTAGTGTCCCAATTAAATTCAGATTGAAGTAAATCTCTTCAAGATAAAAAAACGCAAGCCATTTGATACTGACATCAAATGGCTTTTATTATTTGCAAAGATAAGCTGTGCTAAACTTACGTAATACACTTCCTTGAATACATTATCCATATTAAATAGCTATATTGCATAAGCTTATTGCATTTCAAAAAAACAGTTATAGACAATAATAGAAGAGGCATATTATGCTTTACAAATTAAAAAAACAATTTTATAAACCCTTTTATTTAAAAATGGAGGTCTTATGAAGACAAAAATTTTGAAATGGCCGCCAATGCTGGCGGTTATGTTTGGGCTATGCTTGGCAGCTGCGGGTTGTACGGACGGCGGTAGTGGCGGTATGGATGGTTCGGTCGATAATC
>JAVBOP010000180.1:0-2966 GCA_031550405.1 Kapaibacterium sp. (SeqCode) | reverse complement strand
AAAATGCCCGTACAAGAACATCACCGGCAGCAAATATATAATTACCAAATTTTTCTATCGTAAATATCATATAAATATTTGCTCCATATATTTCTCTCCACGTTTCGCCGCGGTCTGTTGACTTTAAAATTAAACCGTCATAGCCTCCAGCTAATACAGTATCGGAATCTATAAACCCAACACCGGTAATGCATGTAGATATATTCCAGGTTACTCCCCTCGTATGTCTTGCTTTATATACTACTTCCCAAGTACTGCCGCCATCAGCAGTCTTATATATTACACCACAATCGCCATCAATTTCTGCACCAACCAAAAAGCCTAAATTATTATCGAAAAATTTAATATTTATAGCAAAAAAATTGTCAAATTCTTCCTGACTTTTTGTCCATGTTTTCCCTGTATCAGAAGAAATAAACAGCCTAATTCCTCCAAAATTTTTCATTCTAACAAAATAAAATATTTTTCCGTCAGGCAATATTTCCAAGCTATATTGAGAGACATCGGTTGTTAGTATCTCATTGGAAACATGTACATAATCGTAATCCTCAATGCTATTGTCAATCTTTATTTTAAATAATTTTTTATCGGCATCGTTTAAATCGCTTAAAGGACCATTAGAAGTGCAAAATGCTGTTTTATCTATAAATTTAATAGTGTTTGCCATTTTTCCAACTCCTGTATATTCGTGCTGCCATTCAGCATGAAGAGTTAAAAAAGAAAGCAAAAATAAATATGTTATTACTAATATTGTTAGTTTTTTCATTGTTATTGTTTCCTTAATTAATGTTTATGAATATTTTTTAATAAAAATGCCTCCGCATAAAATAAAAAGCTCGTTTGTTTGACGGGCTTTTTGATTATTAATTTTATTATTTTTATTTCTGGATTTTGGCAATGCGGGTAGTGTCCATCGCTATTTCCGTGCTGTTGACGGGCAGGATTTTATACCTTACAGTGGCGGTTGTGTCCGTGTCTATAGTGATTTCCAAAATCGAACCGGAAGCAAATTTTTCCTTCGATGTTTCTTCATCCTTGTAGCTCAATGGCAACGATATTTTGTTGTTTGAAAACATTTTGATGCCATTGTTGTTGCTTTCTTTCAGTATCTGCTTTGTAATATTATCACTTATGCCGGAAGTAAGTTCAAGGTCATAATTTATCAGCCATAAGTCGTTGCCTATTTTTTTAGTTTGGAAGGCAATGGTATCGGTTATCTCCACCTGTATTTTCACAGTTGCCACTTCTACTTCCTTGTTATATTGTGTTTTGGTGGTTGCCCATTTGCCGGCAGCAATAATCGGTTCTGGCTGATTCACGGAGTTGTCGCTACAACCTGCAAAAAATAAAATACTTATCAGCAATGATGTCAATTTCAAAAAACAGTTGTTTCTCATATTTTTATGTTAATATTAGTAAAAAAAGCAATATATAATTTTTTTATGATTTTACAATAACTTTGCTGCCTTGTGCGCAATATTTATTTCAATCTGAATGTAAACGGAATGATGCCTTCCATATCCATATTGGTATCCAATGGGTTAAACCGCCATTGTCTTAGCGCATCAACTGCAGCCTTTTCCAATGCCGGATCAACTTTTTGCAATAATATTATTGATGATATAGTGCCGTCTTGTCTAACCCGGAACCTGATTTTAACTTGTCCCGATGCTGTTACGCCTTTGGGGTATTTGGGCAGTTTTTTCTGCAACACGTAGCGGTTTCCGCCGCCGCCCCATTCTATATCTCCAAATCCTTCGCCTCGACCATGTCCAAATCCTCTGCCTCCAAGCCCCTGTCCATCTTCGCTGCCTGTTGACAGCCCAACATTGCTTGCCGCATTGCCCTGACTTTCCTGCTTTTTGTCCGTCGAGCCAATATCGCCTACCGTTTTTATGTTGCTGCTAACATTCACATCCGTTTCGGCATTGGCAGTCGATGTCCTCGTTTTTGAGGCTATTTCCGCATCATGAAGTTCGGAAGCCGGCGTTTTACCCTTGTGCGCAATACCTTCAGCCGTAAGGTTGCCCTTGCTCATGCCAGTGCCATCGCCCATTCCGAAGTTGAGCATAGTAACAGGCACCGTGTTATACTTTATTACCCTGTCCTCCGGTTCTATATCCCGAATAAAAGCAAGAAGCGCAATCAGTATCAGCACGATAGGCGTACCAACAAAGAAAGCTACAGATAAGTTCTTGTTTATAATTATCTTAAGCCGTATTTCCTCATTGTCTTCATAAATTCTTGTATTGTCATACATATTCCTCTTCCCCCAAAGAAATATTTTACGTACTTTGCAGTAACATGTGTTTCGTGTAGTTTATGCCAATTATTTTGAGATAGCTTTGATGTTCTTAAAATATTTCACAAAATTCATACAAGCATTACAAATATACAAAAAAAGGATGTAATGATTTGTAATCTCATCCGATACAGCTTTTCAAATATTATCTCTCGACAGCAGTCAGCTTGTATAATTTGTCGTTGCGTCGTATTTTTTCAGGCACAGGTATGGAAAATGGCAGCTTTGGTGCCGCGGATTTAATCACATCGCCATTTTGACCGTGTATATCGGTAACGGCAGTCTCGATGACACCCGTCGTGGGACCAACTATGAGTATCTCATCGCCTCGAAAAATTTTGCCGGAGTGCAGCATAAATTCACCAACACCTAACTTGCTGTAATAATTGGTAGCTACGCCGACATATTCCTTGCGTTTGGTGGCACTTGAACTGTGGCGCTCTGTCCATTCGCCGAGCGTTCTGCCAAGATAGTACCCATCCCAAAAGCCGCGGTTAAATACTTCCTTGAGGCGCTCGGCAAACCTGTCTGCCAGCACCGCCGAGTATGTGCCGCTTATAATCGCATCCACCGCCTCATTATAGCACTCCGTTACACGCTTGACATATTCAGGCGAGCGCCCTCTGCCCTCAATTTTCAGCACCCTTGCTCCAGCGTCGAGGAG
>JAVBOP010000087.1:0-3678 GCA_031550405.1 Kapaibacterium sp. (SeqCode) | reverse complement strand
ATTAAAAAATATTCATAAATCTCCTCGCAAAAATAAATCGAAAAAATAATTTGGTGGTAAAATAAAAATATGTTATGCTTGCAATGTAATCGTTACAATTACAATAAACAAAAAGAGTTACAGAAATCAATCATTAACATGTATTAACAACAAGTCTGGGAATAATGAAATGATAAAGAAACATTTAAAATTAAGCATGGCTACTTTTATTATAGCCATAAGTACAAGTGTACTATTTATTTCATCTTGCAAGGATGAAAACCCAAACAGTGTAAAAAATGAATTAATGCAAGCCATAGTGCCGGAAGACAGTCCTTGCAATCCAGATGACATTGCATGCTACTTTAGAATTACCACTGGTATTGATTGGGCTATGCTTGATATCAATGATTTGGATAATGTTAACATTAGTCCTGTAGTACATAATTTACATTACGCTTATATATCAGACGGCTCGCAGTTTATAACACCTGCTTCCATGAAATGCAATGGGCAAAATATGTCTTTAATGGATGCTACTTGCCCTGGACAATATTGGCATGGCGCATCAGGTAGAGATGTAGTCCACGACAATACGGTTTCTTGGGAAATAAATAACTATATGGATACTAATTATAATGTGGAAAATGCAACAATACCATTATTAATACTGACAAATATGTCTTCCAGAAATGCGGTAGTTAGTAAATCTCAAAGTCTGAATATAACTTATTCTGGAGTTGATTCTGCCCCAAATACAAAATTGACAGTAACTATTTTGGGGCTAATTTACAATGAGGATGGCTATAATGAATACAGTATAGAAAAGAAAGATTTGCCTGATAATGGTTCGATAAGCATATCCGCTGCTGAACTGGCAAATATGCCTTTAGGCGGAAAGTATATTTTATTCCATATATCGCAGTAAAATTACATCAGAAGAGTTTAATAGCAAAATTTTTGTAAAATCTTTTGAAAGCAGGTTCTATACAAACATCATTTTAGAATAATAATCAATTATTGACATTCCGCAGCGATATTGCAAGCAAACCTATATCGCTTTTTTGTATATTTGCAAGAATATTTAAAAAAAGTAATAACCAAAACCAAATAATCATAAAGACAAAAAATATGTTAAAGAAAAATTTATTACTAATGTGCAGCTTGTTGTGCATGATTTTTGCTTTAGTATCATGTAAAGATGAAAATACGCAGCCAACAAAACCAATTGAAGAAAAAGAAGTAGAAAATGTAGACAGTATTTTAGCGGCAAAGCCTGTTGGGGTTTGGATGCGTATCCAATCCGGCATAAACCAATGGAAATTAATGGGTAGCGAATATATTCCCGTATATTATAATGATATATACGTTTATACGAGCGATGGCAGCGGCAGCGTGCCGACAAAATTTATTACGCCCAAATATATAAGGTGCAATAATACTGATATGACAATTATGCCAGGAGCAGATGCCGGACAATATCAATATGTACAAATGTATGATTATGTGGATAATATCAATCTTGAATTAGATTATTTAGGGCAGGATTACCAAACATCTATCAAAAATATGAACAAAATATCCATATCCAGCGTCAAACACATGGATACAATAAAAGCGAAAAGTAATTCTTTGATGATTAGTTATTCAGGCAGTGAAGGCGGAGAAGCACGATATTCTCTATATGCGTATATTGATGATGGAACAGGCAACAATAAAGTGGGAGTCCGCAACAAAAAATTTCAGGATAATGGTCAAATTATTGTAAATGCAGAGGATTTTGCTCAATTCCCTAAAGGATGCCACATATATACATTAGAAATCGGACGCCAGCAATATGGTATGGAACCGGGATTTAATGATACAAAATTTACTAAACAAATTTAAAATAATTATGAAATTTGGTTTTATATACATAAGCAATAATAAGCAAAATATCCAAATTGCACATAAAAGCGGTATAGCAACTGGCGCTATGTCGCTTTTTTTATATATTTGCAAAAATTTATGAATAAAAATTCATAAATAAAGGCGGAGAGAATGTCCGCCTTTGATGTATTTTGAGAGAAATTATAATGCAAATCTAAAAGGATCCTTACCCGCATAAACTGCATCTTCAGCCAACAGTTCCTCAATGCGGAGAAGCTGGTTGTATTTTGCCACTCTGTCTGTGCGGCTTGGAGCGCCCGTCTTGATTTGCCCTGCATTTGTCGCAACGGCAATATCAGCAATCGTAGCATCTTCCGTTTCGCCGGAGCGGTGTGAGATAATCGTATTATAGCCATCCTTCTGAGCTATCTTTATTGCATCAAGAGTCTCTGTAAGTGTGCCGATTTGATTGACTTTAACAAGTATTGAGTTGGCAATACCCTCGCCTATACCCCGCAATAAAAAGTCAGGATTGGTTACAAATAAATCATCGCCAACCAACTGCACCCTGCCGCCAAGAGCATCTGTGAGCTTCTTCCAGCCCGCCCAATCGTTCTGATCCAAGCCGTCTTCAATGGAAATAATAGGATATTTATTGCAAAGATTCAGATACCATTCTACCATCTCGTCGCTTGTGCGCAATTTCGTTGGGTCTGATTTAAATAGCTTATATTTGCCATTATCATACATTTCGCTTGAAGCCACATCCACCGCAAGCAAAATATCTTCTTTGGGCTTAAATCCAGCTAATTCAATAGCTTCCAAGATCACATCAAAAGCCTCTTCATTGGATTTGAGAGATGGAGCAAAGCCGCCCTCATCGCCAACAGAAGTATTATAGTTCTTTTTGTGCAAGACTTTACGCAAATTATGGAAAATTTCCGTGCCCATACGCAACGCCTCCCTGAAGGTATGAGCGCCTGCCGGAACAATCATAAACTCCTGTATATCCACAGTGTTATCAGCATGTTTACCACCGTTGAGGATATTCATCATCGGTGTCGGCAAAAGTTCAGCGCGCACGCCGCCAATATACTTGTAAAGAGGCATGCCATGGTATTCAGCAGCAGCTTTTGCACATGCGAGAGAAACAGCCAAGATGGCATTCGCTCCAAGTTTGGATTTATTTTCGGTGCCGTCAAGGTCAATCATAATATTGTCAATTTGCTTCTGCTCTGTAGCATCCAAGCCTTCAAGAGCTTCAGCAATCACCGTATTGATATTTTCGACAGCATTTTCAACTCCCTTGCCCATATAGCGGTCAGGATTGCCGTCGCGAAGTTCGCACGCCTCGTGTTCGCCTGTTGATGCGCCGCTTGGCACAGCAGCCCGTCCCATAGAACCATCTTCAAGAATAACATCGCATTCCACCGTTGGATTGCCGCGTGAATCAAGGATTTCCCTTGCATGAATATCTAAGATTAAACTCATTGTTTTATACCTTTTTTTAAAATGATTGAAAATATATAAATTTGAATTTTAAATATTACGTTTGATTTTCAATTATAATCTATTGGTGTATTTGTTTTCCTTGAAAAATTATCTCAATTTTTTTTAATCTGCATGAAAATTAATTTTTTTTATATGCTTTTATGTACTATATCTTTATTAAAAAATATTCATAAAACTCTCCAGCTCCAAAAAAAAAATGAAAAAAATAAAAAATATTTGATGGATGAATGATAAATATTTTGTAAGTTTATGTTTGGAAAATTGCTGTAATTACTATATATATGAGGCAGATTATGCTTGATGTTATTTATGCTCTTG
>JAVBOP010000047.1:0-11723 GCA_031550405.1 Kapaibacterium sp. (SeqCode) | reverse complement strand
GATTCCGTATATTTCGATTATTATTTAAATTCTTTGTTGAAATCTTGCACAAATGAAGAAAATATTAATATTAATTTTAAATATGATGCAAATAAACAATTATCATTAATTGACAGTGATTTAATCTACTTACAGATTTTTAGAGATACTTTGAATAGAATTTCACAGATCAATTCCACGATAGATTCTATTGAAATTAGATATCCAAAAACTGGAGAAATTGAATATTTTTCTGCGGGCATTAATTATAAAAATCTTAATAAAAATGACTTTGATGAAATTATTCAAACGATGGAATACGATATTGTAACCAACTGTACTTACGATGCCTTAGGACGAAAATCCTATTATTCTAATAATAAAGGTTTGTTCTATAATTATGAGTATGACAATAATTCAAATTTATCAAAAATAAATTCCAACAATGCAACTCTCAGATATCTGTATAATGAAAACAATTTGCCTCAGACTGTTTATTTTTCTCATATAAGTCAAACAGATTCAATAAGATACGATTATGACAACATTGGAAATCTAATTGCACGAACGGATGAAAATGGAACTGAAATCAAATTTGATTATGACGAAAATAATATTGTAAAATCATTAATTTTTCCAAAATATAAAATAAATTTTAATTTTAGAAATACGATGTTGGAGACGATTCAATATAATAACAGTCTGGTTAATTATAATTATGATAAATATCTAAGGCTTACACGTGAGCAAATGTTTTTTGCAACAGATAAAAATTGGCAATATTCGCCTGCTGGAGCGATTCTTCAACAAAATATTAATAGCGATACTTCCGTTTTTGAATATAATAACTTGCTTTTAAATAATAGAATTATTAGTAAAAAAACTCGCGATACTATTTACAATGCGCAGTTTGATAATTTTATGAATATTTTTTCATTGTTCAAGGCAAATATTTTTAATAAATATACTTATGACAGTATAAAGTCGTCGATTATTTCGCAAATAAGCAATATTAAATATTCGAATGGCGATGTTATAGCATTAAAATATCTTAATCCTAAAAGTCATTTTATTACTTCTTATGCTTTGAATGGCGATGTTTTTGAAAAAAAAAATTATGACAATCGCCATAATTATATTGGAAATGAATCCACCGTTTTTGTCTATAATTCCACAAACTATATTGATACTATCCTGTTTAACAGCAATAAGATAGCAGATTTTACATATTCTCGTAAAAATCGTATTCGCAATGCAAATTTACTATTGAGTGGCAAAAATTCGACTTATTTTGACTTTGCAGGAAATCTGATTTTGTATGATAATGGAAGCGCGACGGTAAATTTTTCATACGATGAGATTAATAGAGTAAGGGAAATCCATACGGAAAATTGTGTAAATACGGTTAATTATTCGCAAAACAACAGTTGCTCGAGCAATGTCAAGTATAATTCCTTTGAATTTGACGAATATTATAAATATTTAGGCAACAATTCCATATCGCTTGCTGAAATTGCAACACCTTATAATTACATAAAGATAGCTCCATCATACTATGATAATATAATAACAAATTTAAATATCAATAATACTTTTGCATTAAATTATAATTATCAAAATGGCACAATTAATACAGTTCGTGATTTTAAAAATAATATCTATTTATTCAATAGAGATAATTTTGGCAATATCTTGTCAAAAAATACCGGTAATATTGCTCTAACAACTTATAAATACGATTATTTAAATAGATTAACGCAGCAAAAAATCAAGCTGCTAAATACTGTTATTTCAGACGAAATTATAGAATATGACTTACTGGGTAATATTAAATTTATTGTTAATAATAACGATACTACGCATTTTGAATATATACATAACAAATTAAAAAAAATTCATAATTCTGCTCAAGAGATTATTTTTGATACTCTTAGCAATATAGAATTTATCATTAATTCTACAGATACGATTAAATTTTACTACGATAAAATATGGCAGCTTGTGCATTGCAACGATATGCAAATTGACTATGATCAGCATGGTAACATTATGAAAATTATAGAACATAACGATACCAGCACTTATATTTATGATGCTTTTAATCGGCTTGTGGAATACAATAAAAATGGCATGAATATTTGCAAATACTATTATAATACAAACGGCTGGCTAACTGCTTTAATTGCTGAAGATACGACGATAATATCGGATATTTCCATATTGCAAAGCGATAAGTTTGAACCTAATCCGATTTGCATTACTTCGTCATCGTGCGAGATGATTTCAGTGATTTCGCCGCATAATACGGCACCTTTAGCGGCAATAAATTGCGATACTACAGGATTTTTGCACTATAATCTGCTCGGTAATTTGCGATATGTCATAAATAATAAAGGAAAAATTATTGACAGCATTCCGTTTGAATTATATCCTCAGCTGCATAATACTGCATTTCAAATCACAAAAAATTCATATTATGATTCACATTCAGGTTTGTTTTTTTTCAATGGAAATAAAGTGTATCATCCTAAATTATATAGATTTATGCAGCTCAACAAGCAATCTGAAATTTTAGGACAAAACCCATATACCTATGATATTAACGAAATTAACAAAAAGAAGAAAAAGGCAGATATTGAAAAATCACGCGAAATGATGATTGCGGAAAATATTTTAAATTCTAGTATTAATGAGCATAATAATGAAGAAAATATTTATTCTTACAAAGAGTTGATAAAAAATGACATTACGAACAATCTAAATCATACTTTTAACAGTTTTGCTCGATTCAATTGCCGTCCAGCATTTGATTTCCAATATAACGAATTTGATAAGTACCTAAATTTACAGATAGATAATCTGAATTATACAAACCATGGGCTGGCAATAAAAAATCCTGCGGAGTTTATTTTCGCAAAGCCTAATATAAATTTTATTCCTGTAATTTCTGCTGATTTTGATAATAATTTATTTAATTACATGTTAAATCAGCAAATCGAACATGATTTAGGAGTCAAGTTGATAAAAGCGGATATTTTGCAAAAAGACATTAGGACAACGATAATTAAACATTGCCAAGGCTTAAGTTCTAACTTGGAAAATGCCAAGTTGTGCTTTCCTCGCCAACATATAAGCTCATTGTTAGATAAAATTAAATTAACCAATTATGTGCAAAATACAGATTCTATAAATAATAATTTTTATGCAATGATATTAGAAAAATTGATAAATCCTGATTTTAAAAGGCTTTATGAGTTGAATTTTTCAAAAGACAATAATCAAATTATCAGCCATGCAATTAACAACAAAATGGTAACTAATTTCATGAAATTAGAAAATTCAACTCTATCAAATGAAATTGATAAAATATTGCAAATTCTGGAAATACAAAGAGATACAGCATATACACTTAAAGATTATTTTTTACAGTATACTCCAGAAATTCATGATGATTTCGACGAAATTAATTCACAAAACGCTATAAATAAGCTGAATAAATCCAACATTTATGGCATAATTTTATTTGCAACGCCACAAACATATTCTCTTGGAAAGTCGCGCTACATTCAAAATAAAATTGAATTAATTCCGCCTTTTGATATTTTGCGCAACACCTTGCTATCGCTACCAATACATCCAACTTACCGTCAACTTCTTCCATGTTATAAATAGATAATGAAAGAGAAATCTTCTTTTTTTTGCTATATTACATTTTTAAAAATAACTTGCTTGAGTAAAATTATGATTATTCTGACAGGCGGAGCGGGCTTTATTGGTTCTTGTTTTTTGGCTAAATTGAATGAAAATGGGAAAAAAGATATTTTGCTGGTTGATTCGCTCGGTTCGGGCGATAAGTGGAAAAATCTTTCCAATAAGCATTTTTCTGAATTTATACATAAAAATAAATTTCGCGAATTGCTCAAAGAAGGCTATTTCAATAGCGTAAACATTAGAATTGAAGCGATAATTCATCTTGGAGCATGTTCAGCAACGACAGAAAAAAATGCTGACTATTTGATGGATAATAATTTTTTATATTCAAAAGAGCTTGCAACATTTGCTTTAAAAAATGAAATAAAATTCATTTATGCTTCGAGTGCAGCAACTTATGGTGATGGGAATAATGGGTATTCAGACGAAACTATAGACAACATAACTCCTTTAAATTGCTATGGTTTATCGAAACATCTTTTTGACATGTGGATTGTGAATCATAAATTTGACACAAGAGTTACAGGTATAAAATTTTTCAATGTCTTTGGTCCAAACGAACAGCACAAAGGCGGCATGCGGAGTATGTTTTGCAAGGCATTTGAGCAAATTCAAGAAACTGGCAAGGTCAATTTGTTTAAATCTTACGATCCAAATTATGGAAATGGCGGACAAAAGCGCGATTTTATTTATGTGAAAGATTGCACGGAAATTTTGTGGAAAGCTTTGAATGGCAACGATTTTTACGGAATTTACAATCTCGGAACAGGCGAGGCTAGAACGTGGAATGATTTGGCGAATGCTGTTTTTGCGGCTATGAACAGGATACCGAACATACAGTATATTGATATGCCGGACGAGCTGAAAAAACAATATCAATATTTTACGCAAGCTGATACAAATAAATTACTTAACAAGCTTGGACGTGACTGGAAATTTACATCTATGGAAGACGCAGCAGCAGATTATATACAAAATTATTTGCAGACCAAAGTCATTCTCTAACCCTAACATGATTATGAAAAAATATTCATAAATCTACGATGTAGAGATTTATCTTTTTTTTTTATAATTTTGGTTTTGAGAATAATGAACTAATATTGAAATTGTATGAAAATTTTGGTTAGTGGTGCAACGGGTTTTATTGGCAGTCATGTGGTGGATAAACTGCTTGCCAAAGGATATGATATTCGCTGTATGGTGCGTAAAACAAGCAACTTACGATGGCTTGAAAATAAAAATATTGAATTAGTATATGCCTCTCTTTCGGATGTCGATTCGCTGAAAAATGCCACTCAAAATGTGGATTATATTTATCATATTGCGGGTAATACTTCCGCAAAAAATCTTGATGGATATATGTATGGTAACTGCACGGGAACTATAAACTTAATTGAGGCGGCGCTGTCTTCAGCTCCCAAATTATCCCGCTTTTTATATGTCAGTTCGCAAACAGCGGCGGGTCCGGCATTGTCCAAAATGCACCCCTCAACCGAAGATATGCTGATGCATCCGCTCACTTCTTATGGCAAAAGCAAGAAAGCTGCCGAAGAAGCCGTCAACAGCTATTCAGGCAAGCTGCCGTTCACTATTGTTAGACCTCCCGCCGTTTATGGACCGCGAGATACCGAAATATTAGCGATATTTAAAATGATAAAAGCAGGGCTTATTGCATATATGGGCTTTGATGAAAAATATGTAAGCCTGATACATTCCGATGACTTAGCGAGGGGTATGATAGAAGCTGCCGAATCCCGCAATACTATCGGTAAAACATATTTTATTTCATCAGACGTGTTTTATAGCTGGCACCAAGTATACGAAATAATAAAAAAAGAATTAAATAAGAAGTATACTTTGAACTTACGATTACCGCATTTTTTGATTTTGGCTGCTGGCAGTATTTCTGGCGCGTTGGGAAAATTTTCTTCAAAACCGCCTGTTTTCAATTATGAAAAGGGCATTGATTTCACACAAAAATATTGGATTTGCTCCACCGCCAGCGCTCGGAAAGATTTCGGCTACACTCAACAAATCCCGTTAGAGCATGGCATACACGATACCGTACAGTGGTACAAAGCCAATGGATGGCTCTGATATATCGTCATTTTGGTTTTATACTCTACGAGGCTGTGTGAAAATGTATTTTTTTAATAATTAATTAATTTGAGAATAATATTTATTCTTGCTTTATGAAAACAGTCAAACATTTAGGCGATTATTAAAAAAAATAATTATGTCAGCGACAGAGAAAATCAAGGCGAATGGTTTTTACGATAAGCTGATATATATATCGACATGAAAAATGTAACAATTGCTCGCTCAAACATTTGCCGCAGGCTTTGGCAGCGATATTGTTCCTGCAATTACATTGTAATTCCTGCTAATTTATTGTATTATAATATACTTAAACGAAGCGTATAATTTTATCAAAAATTTAAGGGCAAAAATGGCTTGCTTGGGACATCCAGCGGTATTGCGATAATTTTGGCAGTTGCAATGAGAACATATTATTTGAATTTCTGGTATGGCATTCCCTTATTTTTGAACAACTTAAGTAAAAATATAACTGTTTTCCCATGAATATGCCATAATTCAGGGACAGAATCCGAGTTTGAGGGCAGACCGATAAAAAGCATTTCATACAGGTTTAGAAGCAGTAAGATGCTGTGTTTGGCGTATATAGTAGAATTATTAAAAAATATTCATAAATATATACCTGTATGTGCAAAACAATTTCTTTTCCTTCAATGCAAAATTATATAAGTTTGTATCTCTTTTTCTAATCAAATCATACTGTGCAGGTGTCCCATGCAAATACAGAGAAAATTTACTAAAAAAGGCGTAAGCCCTTTTGATTCATTTACTTTCGTAAAAAGAACATCAGCTATTCGTAATCCTGACGGTTCATCAGTGTTTGAAATGAACAACATAGAAGTGCCGTCGCACTGGTCGCAATTAGCAACTGATATACTCGCCCAGAAGTACTTCAGGAAGTCGGGAGTGCCGCAAAGAGATGAATATGGCAGCGACAAATTAGATGAAAATGGCAATCCAGTATTGGGCTCTGAAACATCTGCCAAACAGGTGGTACACAGGCTTGCAGGTACATGGACTGACTGGGGCAGGCGATATGGCTATTTCGATAGCGATGAAGATGCAGAAGCCTTCTATGATGAGCTTGCCTATATGCTGCTCAATCAAATGGCGGCTCCAAATTCACCGCAATGGTTCAATACAGGCTTGAACTATGCTTACGGCATAAAAGGCAAATCGCAGGGACATTATTATGTTGATAATGAAACCGGCAAGCTGACGGAATCCGAAGATGCCTATTCCCGCCCGCAGACTTCTGCATGTTTCATACAGTCGGTCGAAGATGACTTGGTGAATGATGGCGGTATATTCGATTTGCTTAGCCGCGAAGCCCGCATATTCAAATATGGCAGCGGTACTGGCACCAATTTTTCATCCTTGCGCGGTGCTAATGAAAAATTATCTGGCGGCGGCGTATCTTCAGGATTAATGAGCTTTTTGAAGATATTTGACAGAGCTGCAGGTGCTATAAAGTCAGGCGGCACAACACGCCGTGCTGCTAAAATGGTGATACTTAATATTGATCATCCGGATGTCGAAGAATTTATTGAATGGAAGGCAAAGGAAGAAGATAAGGTTGCCGAACTTGTTGCAGGCTCTAAGGTATCGGCTTTATTTATGCAGTCAGTACTTGATGAAGCCATAACCAATGGCACAGATGTAAAAAGCAATCCAAAATTAAATATATTGATACAAAAGGCATTAAATCGCGGTGTGCCTGTTAACCAGATACAGAAGGTATTGGATTTAATAGATATGGGCTATACGTCGCTTAATTTTAATGCACTTACTACGCATTATGAAGGTGAGGCATATTTAACTGTCAGCGGGCAAAATTCCAATAACTCCATACGCGTTACCAATGCTTTTATGCGTGCTGTGGAAAATGATGAGATGTGGGAGCTATTGTGGCGTAATAAGAGCGGAACAGCTAAAACAGTGCGTGCAAGAGAGTTGTGGGATAAGATAAACCTTTCGGCATGGAATGTTGCTGACCCCGGCTTGCAGTTTGACGGCACTATAAATGAATGGCATACATGCCCAAGCTCTGGACGCATTAATGCAAGCAATCCGTGCAGCGAATATATGTTCTTGGATGATACGGCATGTAATCTTGCAAGTATTAATCTGCTCAAATTTTGGGATGAAGAGAACAGTGCGTTCCTTGTTGATAATTTCAAACATGCGGTGCAATTATGGACGATAGTATTGGAATTATCGGTACTGCTTGCACAGTTTCCAGCTAAACGTGTTGCGGAATTAAGTTATGAATATCGTACATTGGGCTTAGGCTATGCTAATCTTGGTTCGTTGCTTATGGTTAGCGGTATTCCTTATGATTCGCCCGAAGCGCTTGGCGTGACAGGTGCTATAAGCGCAATAATGACAGGCGAGGCATATTCCACATCTGCAAGAATGGCAAAGGAAATGGGAGCATTTATGCACTTTGATGCAAATCGAAATGACATGCTGCGGGTTGTACGCAATCATCGTGCTGCTGCATACAATGTATTGCCTAATGAATACGAAAATTTGACCATAAAACCTATGGGCATAAATCCTAAATACTGTCCATCATATCTGGTTGCAGCAGCAAGGAAGGCATGGGACGCCGCATTGGATTTGGGCAAGCAGCATGGCTATCGCAATGCACAGGTGTCTGTAATTGCTCCAACAGGCACTATTGCACTTGTTATGGATTGTGATACAACAGGCATAGAGCCTGATTTCGCTATAGTTAAGTATAAAAAGTTAGCGGGCGGCGGCTATTTCAAGATAGTTAACCAATCAGTACGCAAGGCACTTACATATATTGGCTATTCGACGAAAGAGATAGAAGATATAGAGAAATATACTATTGGTCATGGCACGCTTGCAGGCTGCCCAATTATTAATAAAAATTCATTAACCGCCAAAGGCTTAAGCAATGACCAGATAGATGCTGTTGAGAAGATATTGCCTACCGCTTTTGATATAAAGTTTGCTTTTAATAAATATAGCTTGGGCGATGAGTTCCTGTTGAAAGCAGGTTTGTCCAAAGACGAGATAGATAGTTCTAACATCAATATATTAAATATACTTGGCTTTAGTGATGATGATATAGAACAGGCAAACGACTATGTATGCGGCACTATGATGCTCGAAGGGGCGCCTCACCTTCGCACGGAACATCTGCCTGTGTTTGACTGTGCAAGCAAATGCGGCAAACGCGGTACACGATTTATATCATATATGGCACATTTACGCATAATGGCAGCAGCACAGCCGTTCATAACCGGCGCTATATCCAAAACAGTTAATATGCCTGCCAAGTCCACTGTATCAGACATAGATAGGGTGCATATATCAGCATGGAAAATGATGCTTAAATCAATATCCATATATCGCGATGGTTCTAAGCTGTCGCAGCCTCTTAACTCTGAAAATCTTGATGGTTTGGACGAAATAGTTACATTGGGCGATGAGAACGATATTGACGAAACAAAAGGACCCAGGCATGTGCATGAGGTGCAGGAACGCAAGCTATACCGCCGCAAACTGCCCAAAAAACGCACAGGGCTTACACGCGAGGCGACAGTCAGCGGGCAAAAAATATTCCTCCGCACAGGCGAGTACGAAGATGGGACGTTGGGTGAAATATTTATAGACATGTACAAAGAAGGTGCATCTTTTCGCGGCTTGATTAACAGTTTTGCCATACTTGCCTCAAAGGCATTGCAATATGGTATTCCATTGGAAGAGCTTGTAGATACGTTCACTTTCACTCGCTTCGAGCCTGCGGGCATCGTGCAGGGACATGAATCGGTGAAGTTCGCATCATCCATACTTGATTATGTATTCCGTTCGCTTGGTTATGATTACCTCAACCGCACCGATTTTGTGCATAATGGCAAGGAGGATAATACTGCTAATATCAATAAACAAGCTGAAGCTGTAAGCAGCTTAAAATCTGATGATATGGCAACTCAGACAGCTTTATCTACTATTGACGAATTATTAAAAAATATTCATAATCCTGATGACAAACCAGAAGCTCAAACAGCTCAGCTGCCTTTTGATAATGTTGAAACTAAAAGTACAGGGTCATCTAAAATGACATCGGCATCTCAAGCAAAATCATTGGGTTATACAGGAGAGCAATGTCAAAGTTGTGGTTCAATCCGCGTTAAACGCAACGGCAGTTGCATGTTATGCGAAGACTGCGGCACCACCAGCGGCTGCTCGTAGGAATAAAATGGACATATAAATTCATGGAAAATATATGATAGCGTCTCGCGCGAGTTGGTTGTTTTCCTGATAGCAATTGCAAGGGCTAACAGCCTTTTTTTTATTAATACTGTAAGAAGAAGTCGTGATTAGAACATATTAAGATTCTTTTTTTGAGGTATAGAAAAAAACTCTTCTTTAAATTTTTTATCTCTTGTTTGTAAATGAGGTAATTCTGCTATTTCTTCTGAATAAGGATACTCATAATTTCTGTCATATTCAAAAAGTATATGTGGCAAAGTTTTTATATCAGTATTAGAAAATGTATTAATATCAAGTTCACATTTATTGTCAACACAATCTAGTGCATCTTTTAATCTCCCTGAATGCATGAATAGTATTTTATTTTCGTCAGTTCTTACGGTAGATACTAATTTAACTTTCTCTGCTTCATTATTATTAATAACTAATTCTTCATATCCAATTTCTTTATCTTTTTGATATTGTGGAAACAAAGCTGAATTAATAGTCTTCAAGTCCTTTTTAATAAATATCTTCCCTAAAGGCGAGAGTATATAAATCTCATCACAATTATCGGTTAATACTTGCTTAAAAGATAAATGTCCTTCTCCTCTAGCCATAGGCAAAGGGCAGGCAGGCATTGTATTCCTGATTCTTATCCAATTACCAACTGTTAATCCAATAAATAAGTTATCTTTATTTATTTTTCTTAAAGATTGTAATTTGCTATCTGTCTCTTTCCCGGTTATCGCTGCATATAAAGACATTGCCGTACCCGGTAGAACAATACATTCAAATGTAGGTGGAGAAAATCTATTTTTAGGATATAACGCACCCTTATCAATAGCTATTTGTATTCCTGGTAAATTATTTGAAATAATTGAAATTTTGTTTATCCAATCAGCATTATCTGTGCTATCACGTTTATATTTTGCTAATTCTGTTGACAGCTTTTCCATAAAGTAATATAAAGTTGTTCCTGAATCAATGACAATAAAAACCTGTTGCTTTTTATCAATAATATACTGTTTACATCTTTCTATTAATATAAGGAACAAACTTATCTGCAATAAATTTTTTTTCATCTCCAAAATGATCTAATCTATCCTCAAATACATTTTTAGGTTCTTTTAATCCAGATTTTATAATGGCATTTGAGAGCCAAGAGGTATTTTCAAGTAATTGTTCTTTTAAATGTTTCGAAATAGGTTTTGATAAGCCTAAAAGTTCAGCTGATTGATTCTTTAACCATTCTTCATTAGCCATTTTAGCTTTATGTTCAGCATCAAGCCTCTTGTCTGCGTTTTTATATCTTCTGTCTTCATTTTCTCTTCTTATCTTTTGTTCCTTATACAAAAAGAAAAAAGGAAGTGCTATTACAACACTACTCAAAATAATAGAAATCATTATAAATATTGGGTTGTTTGTAAACCCTTGAATTGTAAGATTGGGCATAAAAATCCTCTCTATAATATGATTGAAAAAATATAATTTATATAAAAACAAATGTTTTTTAATATACCAGATTATTAATACAAATATAATACATTTTGAAATTTATTTAATATGTATTATTACTTAAATTGCCTAAAAACTTTCTAATTAATACAAAAATATTTTTTTATTTTAATTTTTTAAAGCATATGTGATTTGGAATTTAGTTTTATTTGGCGAGAGTAGCACATTTTAATTTTAAAAACAATTCCTTT
>JAVBOP010000144.1:0-9133 GCA_031550405.1 Kapaibacterium sp. (SeqCode) | reverse complement strand
GAATGGCGGCAATGTAGTATTATTAATTTATAATTTAGCCGCAAAGACATGGCGGCATTTCAAACTGCCTTATGTCGGCTTGGAAGAATATGGCATCAAGTTTTACGACTACGCTTTCTGGAATAGCAAGCACTATTTTCTGTTGAACCGCTACGACCCAATGGATGGCAAGGAATACCACTTCGGCGCCCTGCTGGAATACGACCCAGCCAAAGATCCAACCGGCATCGAAGACGAAACCGAAGCCGGCATCATCCCCGACTTGTGGATACGCAAACTAACTCCCAATCCTGCCACCAGCAGCGTAAATGTAAACATCATGTATTATCCAACTGGCATATATAGCAATGACTTAAAGGTAGGCTTATACAATTACATGGGCGAGAAAATCATAGACTTAACGCCGCTCGGCACATACACAGAGCATAACCACACATGGGAAGCGACCTTCGACATACCCAAGCGCTTAGCCGGCGGCATGTATTTCCTCAATGTCCGCAGCGGCGACGAAAGCCGAACCAAAGGCATCGCCATTTATTAATTTTTATTCACAAATCCTGTGGGGGCGGGCATGGAGCTCGCCCCCTGCGATTAAAACATACGATTTATTAACAATTATTAATTATTTGTATTTTTAAAATAAGCTTGGAGAAGGTGTTGCCTCTTTTTGTGGATAATTAAAATATTGATAGCATTTATCAGTAGCAACTCTGCCGCGCGGAGTTCGCATAAGAAAGCCTTGCTGAATCAAAAATGGCTCATATACCTCTTCAATGGTGCCCGCCTCCTCGCCAATGGCAGTTGCAATAGTACTTATTCCCACAGGACCGCCTTTGAATTTTTCGATAATAGAGGTCAATATGCGCTTGTCCATATCGTCCAAGCCGTAATTATCGACCTCCAACGCCTCCAATGCTGCCTGTGCAATAGCTTTTGTAACCTTGCCATCTCCTTTGACTTGGGCAAAATCGCGTGTTCGATGCAATATTCGATTGGCTATTCGAGGCGTTCCCCGCGAACGCGAAGCTATCTCATAAGCGCCTTCGTCGTCTATCGGCACATTCAAAATGTGGGCAGAACGCAATACAACGGTTGCCAAATCATCCGCCGAGTAGTAATCAAGCCGCTCATTAATACCAAAGCGGGACCGTAGCGGTGCGGTAAGAAGGCCAGCCCGAGTGGTGGCTCCTACGAGAGTAAATCTGGGCAATTTGAGCTGAACTGTTCGAGCCGATGGACCGGAATCAATCATAATATCAAGGTGGAAATCTTCCATCGCTGAATATAAATATTCCTCAATTGTTGTTGATAGGCGGTGAATTTCGTCTATAAACAGTATATCGCCCTCGTTTAAATTTGTAAGCAAGCCTGCAAGATCGGCAGGCTTTTCAAGGGCAGGACCCGAAGTTTTGCTGATATTGGCATTCATTTCCCGTGCGATAATAAGGCTCAAAGTAGTCTTGCCCAAGCCCGGAGGTCCTGTCAATAGCACGTGGTCAAGCGATTCCTGACGTTTGCGGGCAGCAGAAATCCATATATGAAGATTGCTCACAATTTTATTTTGCCCAACGAAATCGTCGAATGACAATGGTCGCAATGCCACATCAATATCATCGCTATTTTTTTCATTTGAAGTTATCTTAGATCGCATAAAAGTGCCGATAAGTTGCTAAAATTGAATACAGAAACTTGTCTATAATTTTTATTTTCCACAATTTTGCTTGATTTTGAAGCATTTAATTGAGCATAATGCTATTATTAATTCTGAATTGCTTTTCCTATCCCTCCAATACTGCGACTCCGGGGAGAGTCCTGCCTTCGAGAAATTCCAATGAAGCGCCGCCACCTGTTGAAATGTGCGACATCTTTTCGCTTAACCCAAATTGGTTGACAGCCGCTGCCGAATCGCCGCCGCCAATGATAGTGATACAGCCAGTATCATTTGCCATAGCATTGGCTATTGCCAAAGTTCCTGCTGCAAAATTTGACATTTCAAAAACACCTAAAGGACCATTCCACACAATGGTTTTGGCAGAAGCAATAATAGATGAATATTTATTTATCGTTTGCTCGCCTATATCCATGCCCATAAACCCGTCGGGAATCTCATTATATTTGACTGCTTTAGTGATCGCATTGTTATCAAACTTATCGGCAACCCTGATGTCGGTTGGCAATAACAGCTCCACATTTTTTTGCTTTGCCTTCTCTATCAGCTCTTTTGCCAGTTCGATTTTATCTTCTTCAAGCAAGGAAGTGCCTATGTTTAAGCCCATAGCTTTAAAGAAAGTGAAGGACATTCCGCCGCCGATTAATATCGTGTCGCATTTTTCCAGCAAGTGATTGATTACATCTATCTTGCCAGAAATTTTTGCGCCGCCGATTATTGCCACAAATGGACGCTTTGGATTATTCAATGCGCTGCCTAAGTACTTGATTTCCTTTATCATTAAGGCGCCTGCAAATCTATTTGCAAATAGCCTTGCAACTCCGTCAACACTTGCATGTGCTCTGTGAGATGAGCCAAAAGCGTCGTCTACATATACATCGCCATTTTTGGCTAATTCCGACGAAAATATGGCATCATTTTTTTCTTCTTCTGCGTAATAGCGCACGTTTTCGAGCAAGACTATTTCGCCATTTTTAGCAGACTTAGTGATATTAACCGTTGTTTCGCCGATACAATCTTCTGCAAAAATCACCTTGAAATCAAAATTCTGCTGCAAATATTCGGCAACAGGCTTCATCGAATATTTGGGATTGCGCTCGCCCTTAGGTCTGCCAAGATGAGACATTATAATTGGAATTCCGCCGTCGGCGATAATTTTGTTGATAGTTGGCAATGTAGCGGCAATGCGTGTGTCGTCGGCAACCTTGCCTTCAGCAGTTAAAGGAACGTTGAAATCAGCCCGTATCAGAGTGCGTTTGCCGGAAAAATTGTAGTCATAAATTGATTTTATCATAGTTTTTGTCCTTAAAAATAAGATTGATAATATGCGCCAATTTACGAAATATTTTTATATTTGCAATGCACAATAAACTACGGTTTTTAAAATGAATATCGGAATTTTTGGCGGAAGTTTTGATCCAATACATGAAGCGCATTTGCATATTGCTCAATGTTTTGCAGAACAATGCAATTTGGATAAATGTTTGTTTATTCCTGCAAATATTTCTCCATTCAAACTAAACAATACCGATGCGATGTTTACTGCCGAGCAGCGCATGGCAATGATAGAAGAGGCGGTTGCGGGAAATAACCATTTTGAAATTTGCGATTATGAATTGAAAAATACAGAGATTTCCTATACGATTGACACTTTGAATTTTGTCAAAAATAAATATATGAATTTAAATTTATTCTTATTGATTGGCACCGATCAGGCTATTGAATTTAACAAGTGGAAAGATTACAGAGGTATTTTAGAAATGGCGCAACTTGTAATAGCGAAAAGAGTTGGAAGTTGCACCAATAATGAAAAAAAAATCATAAACAGCATCTTATATCCTCATATTCCAATCTGGCTTAATCACAACATGATGCCAATTTCGTCAACAGCAATCCGCAATCAAATCCGGAACAAGAACGGTTGATGGATATTACGGAATTTTTATTTTCCCAAAACCTGCGTGATTTCTAACAAAAACATTCTCATCAAGCGATTGCTTTATCACGCCTTTTTGCGAAGAAGCATGGATCATCTGATTGTTTCCAACATATATTCCAACATGATAAATTTGATCTCGTTTTTTGAAAAACACAAGATCCCCAACATTCGGCTGGTCGGTGGGAATTGTAACCAAATATTGCTCACCCGAAGTGCGAGGCAGCTCAACGCCAACTTCGTTGTATACGTTTTTTACAAAACCGCTGCAATCCACACCTGCCTTTGTATTTCCAGCATATTTATATGAAACTCCAAGCCAGCTTTCAGCAATAGTAAGAATTTTATTAGAAAAATTATTAGCAATATGAGATGTCGATGTATTGGATTGTGGATTTTTTTTTGTAGAAGATTGTGCAATTGTGGATTTTTTTCCACTATTTTGCTCAGCAATACTGGACTTTTTCTCCTCGCTTTTGTTGCTTGCAAAACGCACTGTAGGCTGGCAGGCAGCAAAACAGATAAAAATAAAATAGCAGAGAATTGAAAATTTGTTGAAATTACTACGCATAAATGTCAATGATTTAAGAGTTGTTTGATTTTTTTAGGTAAATTTCGTATTCCTTTCGAATTGAATAGCACATAACCAATACCGATTGCTAAAAAAAATCCTGCTTTAAGATAATTGATTTCCATAATAATCTCAAAATTTATTATTACAATACAATATTTTCCTACAAAAATTATACCAATTTTTAAAAGCTGTCGATGGCTAATATATTTTAAATTAAGCTCTAAAGCTAAGTTTTATGAAAAAGAAGCGTTAAGAAAAGAAAATATTTAGCTATATTAAAGCTTGTGTTATTTATTATTTTAATTTTGATTTATGCAAAAAATTGATTCAATAATTTGTCCGGAATGTGGAAATTCAATAGATGTAAGTTCTATATTATCCAAACGAATAGAAGAAAAATACCTCAATGAATTTGAGGAAAAATCGAAACGAATGCAAACTGATTTATGTATTGAGCAGAAAAAAATTGAAGAGATGAAAAAGCAATTTGAAGCCAAAGAATATGAATTATCAAAGCAAAAAGAGCTGATGGATATTGAAATTGCGAGCCGTGCAAATAAATTAGTTCAGGCAAGGGAAAATGAAATAACTCGCAGAATTAGAATAGAGTTAGAACAAGAAAATGAAAATTCTACCAAGATTTTGAACGATGAATTGAATACAAAAACTAAATTATTAAACGAGGCGCGGAAAAAAGAAATTGAATTTGCTCAGTTAGAGCGCAAATTAATTGAAGCCGAAAATGAAAAAAAATTAATAATCGAAGAAACTCGCAACTCTATTTTAAAAGAGAAAGAATATGAATTTCAGAAAAAATTGCAGGAAATGCAGAATAATAGCAATGAAATGCTGAATATTAAGCTGCGCGAGAAAGATGAGGAAAATCGGTTGCGCGAGAAAGAAAATGAAAAAATAATTAATGATTTGAAGAAAAAAATAGACGACACAAAGCGGGCTGCTGAGCAGGGATCGATGCAGATGCAGGGCGAAGTTCAGGAGCTTGTTATTGAGGAAATGCTGAAAACGCACTATCCATTTGATGAGATTATTTCGATTAAAACTGGGCAAATGGGAGCCGATATTTTGCAAATTGTCCGCAATACTAATGGCGATATATGCGGAAAAATTTTATATGAAAGCAAGCGGACGCTGCATTTTCAGAAGGATTGGATTGACAAATTGAAAATCGACGGGCAAAGAGAAAAAGCGGAAATCCTTGTAATTGCAAGCAAAACCATGCCTGCAAACAAAAATGAGGCGCATCTGGATGACGGGGTGTGGATTTGTCCGTACAAGGATATTCGTGCTTTTTCGCTTGTTTTGCGCCATTCTTTGATTCGCCTCCAGCAGGCAAGTATTGTTCAGCAAGGAAAAACTTCAAAAATGGAAATGCTATATAATTATATGATAAGTAAAGAGTTTAGAGGGAATTTGGAGGCAATTATAAGAGGTTTTGAGGAATTAAAAAATAGTTATGAAAAGGAGAAAATCCAGATGCAAAAAATTTGGAAGGAGCGGGAAAAACAGCTTGATTGGATTTTGACCAACAGTATAGAATTCTATGGCGCTATTAAGGGTATTGCCGGCGCCGCCATCCCGGAAATCGAGCTTTTAAGCGGCAGAAGATAAAATGTAACACCATCTGCAAATTACATTATACATATCAACTGTCACAAAATCACAGTGCTTTGTTCGCTCTGCATCTTGGACAGCCGCACAAGTCTGGCATGTACATTCAAGAACAGGATTTGCTCTTTATTCAATATATTAATTAAAATAAATTCATAAATGGAGGGCGATATGAACATTCAACCTCATGAGCTGTTGTATGAGGTTGAATGTTATAAAGTATATTGCCTATATTTATGAAATTCTAAGGCTTACCTGTACTCGTCCCAGCTCTTAATGTTGATGTCTTCTATGCTTTGCTCGCATATTGCCTCGAGAAAGGCTGCGGCAAGACGACCATTCGTAATAAGCGGAACGTTCCTATCAACTGCCGTTCTGCGAATTAAATAATCATTATTTAATTCATCAAGCGAACGATCCTTCGGTATATTTATCACCAAATCAAATTCGCTCTGATTTATCATATCAATTACGTTTGGATGCACCTCCTCATCGCCCCAATGCACCATAGTTGCAGGAATATTGTTTTCTTCAAGGAAGCACTGCGTACCGCGTGTTGCAAACAAATGATAGCCTTTTTTAGTCAGCTTTTTGCATACATCAAGCAGATCAACTTTCGACTTAGGCTCACCTGTTGAAAGCATTATATTTTTCTTTGGAATCTTGTAACCTACTGCAATCATTGAAGTTATGAGGGCATCATTAAAATCGTTGCCAATGCAGCCAACTTCGCCTGTCGATGCCATATCCACGCTAAGTATAGGATCGGTTTCCTGCAAACGGCTGAACGAAAACTGCGATGCCTTAACACCAATATAGTCAATGTCAAAGGCGTTCTTATCAGGCTTTTCATAGGGTGCATCAAGCATAACGCGAGTTGCAGTTTCGATAAAGCTGTGCTTCAAAATTTTCGATACAAACGGAAAACTACGCGATGCACGCAAGTTACATTCAATAACCTTAATATCGTTATTTACAGCAAGGAATTGGATGTTAAATGGACCGGAAATATTCAGCTCTTTGGCAATCTGGCGGCTGATTTTTTTAATCCTTCTGCCTGTTTCAAAATATATTTTTTGAGCTGGGAATACTAATGTCGCATCGCCAGAATGCACGCCTGCAAATTCCACATGCTCACTAATTGCATATTCCACTATTTCGCCATTTTTGGCAACTGCATCAAATTCAATTTCCTTGGCATTGACCAAAAACTTGGACACAACGATAGGATGCTCCTTAGAAACCGCTGCTGCAAGTGTCAAAAAATGATCCAAATCTTTTCTATTCATACATACATTCATCGCCGCACCAGACAACACGTATGACGGGCGAATTAAAACAGGATAGCCAACATCATCGCAAAAACCGTAAATCTCTTCTATTGTTGATACTTCCGTCCATTCAGGCTGATCAATATCAAGCTGGTCAAGCATAAGCGAGAATTTGTGGCGATTTTCAGCTCTGTCAATCGAAATCGGCGAAGTGCCAAGTATCGGAACATGCTGGCGATGCAGCTTCATAGCGAGATTATTCGGAATTTGCCCGCCCATCGAAACAATCACGCCTTTTGGCAGCTCAAGCTCGAATATATCCAAAACACGCTCCATAGACAGCTCGTCCATATACAACTTGTCGCAAATATCGTAATCAGTCGAAACGGTTTCGGGATTATAATTTATCATAATCGTACGATAGCCGAGCTTGCGGGCAGTTTGTGCGGCATTTACCGAACACCAATCGAACTCAACCGAACTGCCAATGCGATATGCACCAGAACCAAGCACGATAACGGATTTATCGGATTTATAAAATGGAATATCATGCTCGCTTTTTTCGTAAGTAGTATATAAATAATTGGTTAAGTCCGGATGCTCGGAAGCAACAGTATTGATGCGTTTTACAACTGGAAGCACATTTAATTTTTTGCGATGCTGCCTTATTTTCAGATTTGACTCTTCCATCGTACAGTTATCTGTATTTTTATCCACCAAACGTGCAATCTGAAAATCAGAAAAACCAAGCACCTTTGCCTTAAACATTACATCTTCTGTTATGTCTTCTATTTTATCTAGCTTAGCTAATTCATTGGCATAATTATGAATATTTTTTAATTTTTCTAAGAACCATTTGTCTATCTTAGTCAAATCATGGATTTTATCTATCGAATAGCCACGCTGAAAAGCCAAATCAATCATGAACACACGTTCATCTGTTGGGTTGGAAAGAGCATTATCAAGGTCGTCTGTTTCAAGATTGGAGTTTGCCACAAAGCCGTGCATACCTTGCCCAATCATACGCAAGCCCTTCTGCATGATTTCTTCAAAAGTCTTTCCGATAGACATAATTTCGCCGACACTTTTCATGCTGCTGCCAATTTGACGGGAAACACCGACAAATTTCGTCAAATCCCAGCGAGGAATTTTAGCAATCATATAGTCCAATTTAGGAGGAATTGCGGCAGAATTTGGCGTATTTGGCTCGCCAATTTCATGCAGATTATAGCCGACAGCAAGTTTTGCAGCAACAAACGCAAGCGGATAGCCCGTTGCCTTCGATGCCAGTGCCGATGAACGCGACATACGGGCATTAACTTCAATAATTCGGTAATCATCGGTAACAGAATTAAAGGCAAACTGAATATTGCACTCGCCGACAATACCAATGGCACGTATAGTTTTCACGGAAATTTCCTGCAGCATTTCCAGCTCGCCGTCATCAAGCGACATAGTCGGAGCAACGACAATACTTTCGCCTGTATGAATGCCAAGCGGATCAAAATTTTCCATGCTTGCAACGGTGAAACAATGGTCATTTTTGTCGCGAATAACCTCAAATTCTATTTCTTTCCAACCATAAAGCGATTCTTCTACAAGAATTTGTGGTGCATAACTGAAAGCAATTTTCGAGCGCGCCATTAATTCTTCTTCATTATCGCAAAAACCGCTTCCCATGCCGCCAAGCACAAATCCAGAACGAATAATAAGCGGAAAACCGATTTCTTTGCCCGCTTTCATTGCATCGTCAAGCGTATTAACAGCGATGCTTTTTGGCGTTTTTAATGAATGTTTATTCATTTTTTGAACAAACAATTCTCTGTCTTCGGTAGTTTGAATTGCCTCAATCGAAGTACCGAGAATTTGCACACCATATTTTTCAAACACGCCTGCTTTATGCAAATCCATGCCGCAATTAAGAGCAGTTTGTCCGCCAAAAGCAACCACCACGCCGTATGGTTTTTCGGCTTTTATAACGTTCAGTACATCCTCTTCACAAAGCGGTTCAAAATAAAGCCTGTCGGCGGTGTCAAAATCCGTGGAAACAGTCT
>JAVBOP010000221.1:0-6689 GCA_031550405.1 Kapaibacterium sp. (SeqCode) | reverse complement strand
AAAGGCGATACTGGCACAGGCGAGTAAGTGTAAGAATATCAGGCAAGGGAGCATGCCTCCCTTGTTTGTTTCTCTCTATAAGTAGAAAATACAGACAAATAAACAATTAATAACATGGCGGATTCCGAAAAGCCTTACGAGTAGGAATAACTTATTTTTAATATAATACTTTTATGAAAAGATTAATTATTATCTCATTTGCATTATGCTTTACTGCATTAACAGCATTTGCACAAAAATCATCATTTGTAAACAAGGACAATGTCCTTAGCTTTGGAGTTGGCTTTGGCAGCAACCTTTATACCGGCAGCGGCTATACTAATTCCTTGCCGGCATTATCACTATCTTACGAACACTGTATCAAAGACAAGCTCTTCGATGCAAAAAGCTCTATAGGAATAGGCGGTATCATTGGATATGCCTCCGCAGAATGGAAGTACAGCGTTATAGACTATGGAGTTAAGTATACCAATATTATTATTGGAGCAAGAGGTGCATTGCACTACGCTTTCGTAGATAATCTTGATGTATATGGCGGCATATTGCTTGGTTATGATATCGTTTCGTCTGAAGTTACCGGTTCGGCACATTACACAGATTATGAGGCATCTGGCAGCGATTTTGTTGGCGGAGGATTTATTGGAGCAAGATATTATTTTTCCAATAATTTCGGAGCATTTGCTGAACTCGGCTATGGCATTGCTTCATTGAATCTTGGCATATCGTACAAGTTCTAACATACAGTTGAGAGCTATTTTTAACAAGGGGGGCAATCTCCCTCCTTGTTTTTTTTTAAATTTTAAACAGGATTTATAAAATGAAATTTAAGGCAATTGAGCGGATAAACCCGCAAAACCGCACTGCACCAAAGAAATGGTATGCACAATTAGTCATTGACGGCGAAGTAAGTATTGATGAATTAGTGGTTGAAATAGAGAAGTTCTGCTCATTATCAGAGCCGGATATTAGGGCATCTATCATTGCATTAGAAAATGTGGTGCAGAATAAACTTGCAGCCGGCAAGATAGTGCGTTTCGATAAACTGGGCAATCTTTATCCAACATTATCAAGCGAACCGCGAGACACGCAGGAAGAAGTTGATGCACATTGCATCAAGTCTGTCAGTGTTAATTACAGGGCAGGAAAACGCATTCTTGACGCCATGAAAAATGCAAGCAAGAAGAAGGAATAAATACCTCATGACATATTCGGTGATTTGTCAGCAGGAATCGAGCAATATCTCATGACATATTCGGCAACTTGTCAGTAGGAATCGAGCAATATCTCATGACATATTCGGCAACTTGTCAGTAGGAATATAAAGACAGCCCTTGGAGCTTGTGCGAAAATGTGATTTTCACTTGTAATTTCAGTTCCAAAGAATGGAATAACCTGTCATGAAGGAATTGTTGAAAAAAATTAAAAAATAAGAATTATTAATATTTATTCATAATTCTTTTAATTTTTCAAATTTTATTTTTTTTTAAAAATATCACATGACGTTCTTTGTAACATCTCATGACATATTCGGCAACTTGTCAGCAGGAGTTGAACAGCATCTCATGACATGCTTGGTGATTTGTCAGCAGGAGTTGACAACTATCTCATGACATATTCGGCAATTTGTCAGCAGGAGTATAAAGACAGCCCTTGGAGCTTGTGCGAAAATGCGATTTTCACTTGTAATTTCAGTTCCAAAGAATGGAATAACCTGTCATGAAGGAATTGTTGAAAAAAATTAAAAAATAAGAATTATCAACAGTTATTCATTTTATTGGAATCAGGATTTTGAAAATTATATGATTAACAGAATGTTATATTTATGAGTAAATATGCATAAAACAAAATCACGAACATCTTTAAATCTACCAAATCCTGATTCAGATAAAAAACAATAATTATATGGAATTGCTCATAAATGGCAAAAATCACGGTAAAAGATACGGAGATAGCAATTTACAAAAAGGAGCAGGAAGATTATATTTCACTGACCGATATGGCAAAAATCCGCGATAAAGAAAATCCATCGCAGATAATTAGCTTGTGGTTAAGGACTTACAGCACGATTGAATATATTGGTTTGTGGGAAATGTTGAATAATCCGGGTTTTAAACCACACATTTATGAGGGGTTTAAAAATGAGTCCGCAAAACCACACTTTTGGATGTCGCCACAAAAATGGATTAGCGAAACAAATGCTATTGGAATGACTTCTAAGTCTGGTCGTTATGGTGGTGGAACATATGCCCATTCGGATATTGCTTTTAAGTTTGCAGCATGGATTTCCGCTGAATTTGAGCTTTATCTTGTAACTGAATTTAAGCGGTTAAAAATTGAAGAACAAAAGGCAATCGGCTGGTCTGCGAAACGTGAACTTGCAAAAATTAATTATCATATTCATACCGATGCTGTTAAGAAAAACCTTATTCCAGCAGAATTAACGCCGCAACAAATAAATATTGTTTATGCAAATGAGGCGGATATTTTAAATGTTGCTATGTTCGGAAAAACTGCTAAACAGTGGCGAGATGAAAATCCGGATTTGAAAGGCAACATTCGTGATTATGCAACAATCAATGAATTAATATGCTTATCGAACATGGAAAACCTTAATGCCGTTTTTATAAATGAAAAACTTTCACCAAAAGAACGATTGGTAAAATTGAATCAGCTTGCAATACAGCAAATGAAAGTATTGCATGAAGTAGAAAACAGAAAACTTCTGAAATAGATATTATATATACAGATTATTAATAAACACTAAAGGATGATAAAATGACAAACATTAAATTATTACGCTACTTTGCATTAGTAGCATTTACAGCTTTAACAGCTATATTTTTTACAGCTTGCGGCGACAATGGCACAACCGAGCCGAATGATATTGACCCAAACGGCGATGCTCAGTGGATAACTTATAACACAAGCAATAGCACAATAAATGTGGATACTGTATATACCGTTTCTATTGATAAAAATGGCAATAAATGGATTGGCACGCCGTGGGATGGTATTAAGCAGTTTAACGACAAGACATGGACGACATACAGCTATGAGACATTAGGCGGTATTGGTGGTTATATTAGCTTTTTCGCCGAGCATATTTTTGTAGATGCGCAAAATACATTATGGTTTTCCGGAGCGATAGGGATTTTGAAATATAACGGGACATGGGAAAGATACACGAAAGATAATAGCGGTTTAATGGAGAACGATACAAGATGCTGCGTGGTAGATGCGCAAGGCTGCAAGTGGATTGCTACCAAAAATGGACTTATTAAATTTAACGATGGAAACTGGACAATGTACGATTCTCTTAACAGCGATTTGCCGAGCAACGTTTATAATATAGCGGTAGATAATCAGGATAATAAATGGATTGCTGCGAACGGCGGGTTGTGCAAATTCGACGGCAGCACTTGGACTGTATATAATGCCAACAACTCCGACTTATCAACAAATTTTATCTATTATGTAGCTGTGGATAACCAAAACAACAAATGGATCAGCACTTACAGCCAAGGCATATACAAGTTCGACGGCACTACATGGACAAAATATGACGTGAGCAACAGCTCAATAGCTGGCGATGATGTTGAAATTATTACCACTGATAATCAAGGCAACGTATGGATTGGCACAAGAGAACATGGAGCAAGCAAATTCAATGGTTCATCTTGGACAACATACAACACTGAAAACAGTGGCTTGCAAAGCAATAAAATCAACGGAATAGCAGTAGATGGCAAAGGCTATGTCTGGTTTGCCACTAACAAAGGGTTATCTCGTTTGAGATAAAAATAATAGCTTTGGGAATAGATATGAAGTCAAAATTTATTATTAGCTTACTCTTAATTACATGTATAGTATGTAGTTGTAGTTTTTTTAATTCGTCGACAAGATATAAGAAAGCAGACCATTGGGCTGAGGCTAACGAAGACAAATGCGGTTATGAAGATAAACGTTTATCAAATAATCATTATACAATTTCTTTTACAGGCAATCAATATACAAGTGATATGCAAGTGCTTGATTTTGTAATTCTTCGAGCTGCTGAATTAGCTATTAAAAACAAGTATAAGTACTTTGTTATCGTGCCAGATACATTAGCGATGGATAGCAATATGGTTAAGGAAGCGCTATCTCTTCGAAAAACAATCAGTACTACTAAACAAATGTTGAGCCTTTTTGGAGATGTTAATAGTGAGGTTGAATTGCAGGTAAAATTTTATAATACAATAGATGAAGTGCTTTTTGATTATAAACATGCGTATGAAGCAGAAATACCGACAGATTATCTGCATTTTTTGTATGACTATTCTATGAGTGATTATATTTATGATCCAAATAAAGTACAAATACAAGATGCTAATATCATATATAATTTCATTAAAAATAAGTATGATATGTAAAAATTATTTTAATTTTTCCATCCAAAAACAAATTCTAATCCACCACTTTCATGAGTTCGTGCTGCGATATTTCCTTTATGAAATTTTACAGCATTATTGACAATTGCCAATCCTAAACCCGTGCCACCTATTTTCTGCGTACGTCCTTTATCAACTCTGTAAAATCGCTCGAAAAGTCTATTTAAGTGCTTTTCTTCAACACCTTTTCCTGTGTCGTAATAAATAAAATTTATGTAATTATTTTCTACGATTTGACATGAAATCCCTATTATAAAATCTTCTCCAGCGTAAGCAAGAGAGTTTGAAATTAGATTTGAAAATATTGATAAAAACAGTTCTTCATTTGCTTTTATTTCTAAATTTTCATCAATATCAAGCTGTATTTTTATATTTTTTTCCGTTATTTGCTGTTTTGAGACATCAATACATTTTTCTAACATGTCAAAAACATTAATTTTTTCTATTTCAAAATAATCTTTAGCTTGATCAATTCGAGTTATTTTTGAAATATCATTTAATAAATTCGTCATCCGCTGGCTTTGTTCAAAAGCTTTATTAACAAAATTTTTCTTTTGTTCTTCCGAAATATTAGGTCGATTTATTATGCTTTCTAAATATCCTTGAATGCTGCAAAGCGGAGTTTTCAATTCATGAGAAAGATTATCTGTTATTTCCCTTTTAAAACGCTTGATTTTTTCTCTCTTTGTAATATCATTCAAAATCAATTCAAAGCTATTATCTTTAAATTTCAGCAACTTAGTTTGAATTATTTTATTATTACTTTCAATTATCCAGCTACTTAAATTATTATTAAAAGCATTAACAATCATATCTTTTTGATTGCTTATAAAAATTTCATTTGGATTTGTAATTACTTTATCTAAAACATAATTAGCAAGTTCGACAAATTTCAGATTTGACATTATACAGTTCAAATCTTCTGAAAATATTGCAACTCCTTCAGTTTCAGCCTGCAAGTGGTAATTGAATTTTTGTTTTTCTAAATTTAGCTGCTCTTTTGTTTGTATTAAATCCTTACAGAGAGCAATTAATTCCGCAGAAATTTCACCTAATTCGTTCTGTGGAAAAACAAGTTTATTATCAAGATTCTCGCTTTTCTTAACATTACTGATAAATAACTGCAAGTTATTAATATTTAGTTTTATTCTTCGAGAAAAACGCCAAATAGTTATCAAACCAATTATCGAAAGGATAATGATGAAATAAATAAATGAGTTATCTGTTTTGAGCAAATTTATCGCATCGCTTTCATAAGGCAAAGCGCTTCGTATAATTACATCAGGAAATTTTGTAGCAACATAGAAATAATCTTTTCTCGTTGTGCTGGAAAATCTGATACTATATGTACTGTTTCTTAATAATTTATTATCTATTTTTGCATTTTTTCTTTCGATATTATCAAGTTCAACTATTTCGGGGCGTTTTAAGTGATTCTGAAATGTATCAACTTGATTGCTTTCCGTATCGAAAACAACTTTTCCGGAATTATTTATAATAGTTACTCTAATATGATCATTATCATAAATTTTTTTTATTTCATTTTTAATGATTTGACTGTCGGGTGAATAATAATTATCATTAATAAAATCAGCCAATTGATAATTAATACTTGAGAGTTGAGAAATTAGCAGGTTTGTTCTATAAAGCTTCTCTCTTTGAAATTGAAAAATCGCAAAAAGAGCAAGCAACGAAAACAGAAAAATAAGCGAAATAGAAAAAAGCTTATTATGAAGAGGTAATTTCATATTAAATCATTCGTTTTATGAATATTTTTTAATAAATCATACATATAATCTACTTGTCATCGGATAGTTGGGCATAGCATTATTTAATTCATTTACTATATTTTCAATTTCTTTTTTAAACTTGTCATCATAGATTCTGTAAATGAATTTTATTTAAATCAAATTTATGAAATTTCGTTTGTTTCCGGCAACTTTGGTTCGACCATTATAACCTCTTCCTTTTGCAAAGCCACCGCTCCTATATTTGCTCCTTTAGGCTTATAAACATATTTTTTTTGCGTATAGCACACAGGTGTATACTTGGCGTTTTTTGCACCTGAATAAAAAGCAGCGATTTGAGCTGCAGCCTGTAAAATATGTTTCGGCAGTTTTTCGGGCATTTTTTCACCGTTTTCGCGTTTAATCACGCAATGTGAACCACTCGAACCACGAGCATGTAGCCAAATATCATTCGGCTTGGCAAATTTCATTGTCAATTCGTCATTATTTGTCGCATTTTTTCCGACAAACA
>JAVBOP010000038.1:0-4985 GCA_031550405.1 Kapaibacterium sp. (SeqCode) | reverse complement strand
CGGTTCTCCTAAGCGTTGTTTGTACAAATTTTCGAAGTCTTTCGCATCTATCAAACGAACGATATTGTCTTCAGAAATCATATCTTCCAAGCTATTGAATAGCAGCGTTTGACCACGATTTAGACCCGTTTTATAATGCTCTACTTTCATAAAACAAAAATAACAACATCAACTAAATTATTAATTACCAAAAAACGAAAATAATAATGAAAAAATGCTGTTTTCACACAGGCGCTATAAGCAGATACCTCCTCTTTTGTCAATAAATTTGCTAAATTGGATAAAAAATCACTTAATTTTTCAAGATTTTCGAACAATTTGTTAGAAAATTCTCGCTTGAATTTCCACCAAATTTTTTCAGCAGGATTCAAGTCCGGATACGTTTTTAAACATTAAATTAAGCAGATAGGCTATTTTATACATTTTTTTCTTGTGCAGCTGAATACTATACTGAAAATAGGTTGTTTTTTTGTAAATTGCATTCTTTTTTACTATAACAAAATTCTTTTAAGTTAAGGAAAGAGATGGGAAAGGATAAATCACAGGAAAAGCTGGCTTCCACACTGTCGGAAGACAAGCTGAAAGCGGTGAAGTTCGCTATTGATCAAATAGAAAAAACACACGGCAAAGGCTCTATAATGCTCTTGAATCAAAAGCAGGTAGAGCAAGTGGAGGTTATTTCTACGGGCTGTACTTCGCTTGATGCTGCGATTGGTGTTGGCGGCGTTCCTCGCGGCAGAATCATTGAAATATATGGTCCGGAATCTTCTGGAAAGACAACGATATGTTTGCACATTATTGCGGAAGCCCAGAAAAAAGGCGGACTTGCAGCATTTGTAGATACGGAGCATGCGCTTGATGTCAACTATGCCCAGCGGCTTGGTATTGATTTGAATACGCTTCTTTTATCGCAGCCGGAATTTGGCGAACAGGCATTGGAAATTGTCGAAACGCTGGTTCGTAGCAATGCAATTGATGTGATAGTTATTGACTCTGTGGCAGCGCTAACGCCTCGGGTTGAAATAGAAGGCGAAATGGGTGATGCCCAGATGGGTTCGCAGGCACGGCTTATGTCGCAAGCAATGCGCAAGCTTAATGCAGCCATTGGCAAATCCAAAACTACTGTGATTTTTACAAATCAATTGCGTAGTAAAATCGGTGTAATGTATGGTAATCCTGAAACTACTACAGGTGGAAATGCTTTAAAATTCTACGCATCTGTCAGATTGGATATTCGCCGCAAAGATACAATAAAGGAAGGTTCTGATATTATCGGAAACCGTGTTCGAGTTAAGGTCGTTAAAAATAAGGTAGCTCCGCCATTTAAAGAGGTCGAATTTGATATATTGTATAATGAAGGCATATCAAAACTTGGTGATTTGATTGATGTTGCGACCGAATATGGCGTTATCACTAAGGGCGGTTCATGGTATACCTTCAATGAGGAGCGCGTTCAGGGGCGTGATGGTTTGAAGCGATTAATTCAGGATAAGCCTGAATTATATGGCATTCTTGAGGATAAGATAAGGCAGATACTTACAGATAGCCGCAGTTTTAATTTATCAAACAGTACTGCGAACATTCCAAAAGCAGACACAGCTGAAGCCATTGCAGAATAGGAAACGGGGGCGCAATTTTTTTTTGTATATGGACAGGGATTTTAATAAATATCCACTGTAATACCAAGTATCAACTCCTATTGATAATATTCACTAATACTTATAAAAACAATTATGTATAAATACTGTCTGTTGCTTATATTTTTACTGACACCATGGCAAAACATTTATGCGCAAGGTGCAAAAATAGAGCCGCCGAAAAAAAATATTGAAAAGAATATTTTAGACATTGGAATATCGGGAACCTTTGGCAATGCTTCAAGCATTTATGATGCTAATGGTACTCAGCAGATGCAGGATTCTCTGTACTATAAGCCAGATGATACAACGGATGCCGTGTATTTCCCTTATTCTACAGAATTTAAGCAACAGTCTTATATATTGAGCTGTGCATATTTAGGTATAAATAATTTAATAATTAATGCCGCTCTGCCGTTCACACATTCGTATGCGATTGAAAAATTAACTTATGATACTGTGAGTTTTTCGCCAGAACGGCACACAATTAATGAAGATAGCGAATTTTATCTGGAAGGTATTGATGTTAGCGGAAAGTATGATTTTGATTATTCTCCGATAAAATTAAGCGTTTTGGGTGGAATATTTGCTCCTTTCTATAAGTACGAAGCGCCGCAAAGCAATCCGGCTGTAGATACCACTGAGAAGCGGACTAATAGCAAGCAATTGCAGCTCGGTAGATTATTCGAAAGCAAAATAGGGGCAATGATTCAAGTCGATTTGAACATTATAAACCTTGGATTGGCTGCCACTTACAACCAGCGTACCGGTGATTTTACCGACCGTATGCTGTATAATTTTCACTTTGGTTTTACCAGTGTAGAAAAAACCGAAGTATATTTGAATTTTAATTATATTGCATCTTTGGGTGATTACAAGGATGAATACAAAATTGATGTGTGGCATTCCAATTTGTATGAAAAATATTTTAATATAGATGTTGGCTTTAAAATATTATTTAATCAAAATATTTATGGGAATATTGGATACTTGATAAAATTATTTGGCAAAAATACTCTTGCAGAGAACATGCTACACATAAACCTCGGCTACATTTTCACACGTTGATTGTGTGAATTTTCTTTGTATTTTACAGAACCTGAATATACAAATAATAATAATTTTTTAATAAATATCTTGAAAAAAGTTGCTATTTATATTCATATTCCATTTTGTTTGCAAAAGTGCATTTATTGCGATTTTTATTCTTTGCCGATAAATAATGAATTGGTTGAAAAATACATTATTTTTTTGCAAAAAGAAATAAAAATACGTTCATATAATTTCTCGAAACATCAAATAACCAGCATTTTTTTTGGCGGTGGAACGCCGACTTGCATCAATCCCAGCCATATTGCAACACTAATAGATTGTATTGCAAAAAATTATCATATTTCCAAAAACTGCGAAATAACTATCGAATCCAATCCTGCTACTAACATTAATTTTCACAATTTACGCTATTTGGGCTTTAATCGAATTTCTATTGGAATACAGAGTTTTGTTGATAAAGAGTTACAATTTCTTGGAAGATTGCATGATGCAAGTTTAGCTAAAAAAATATTAATAAATGCTAAACAATATTTTGATAATATAAACATAGATTTGATATTTTCCATTCCTAATCAAGATGAAAATAATTTAATATTTACTTTAAAAACGGCAATTGATTTCGATATTCAACATATTTCTGCATATAATTTAATTTTTGAAGAAAATACTGCTTTATATAACATGCTGAAAAATAGGCAAATCACAAAAAAAAATGATGATGAAGATGCAGATTTTTATGAAACGGTATATTCGACTTTGACTAAAAATAATTATACTCATTATGAGGTTTCTAATTTTGCTAAAGCTGGTTTTGAATGCCTGCATAACCTGAATTATTGGAGGCGCGGTGAGTATTTGGGTTTTGGGGCAGCGGCTCACAGTTTTTTGAATAACCATCGTTTAGCAAATGTCAGTGATGTGGAAAAATATTGCAACTTATTAAATATAAATAAATTACCAATTGTTGATGATGAAATACTAACGGACGATGAAATTTTTGAAGAGCAAATATTTTTAGGATTACGCAGCGAAGGGATTGATTTAAGTCAGGCAAATATTGCTATTGACAGGAATTACATTAATTATTTATTAGAAAATAAATTCGCTGAAATTGTTCAAAATAAATTTCGTTTAACATCAAAAGGTTATTTTTTGTCTGATACCGTTTCGCTGCAAATTTTAAATAATTAATATTTTTTCATAATCCCAATCGCTCCTCTTCCCAATTAAATAAAAAAAATAAAAAATATTTGATGGATGAATGATAAATATTTTGTAAGTTTATGTTTGGAAAATTGCTGTAATTACTATATATATGAGGCAGATTATGCTTGATGTTATTTATGCTCTTGAGAAGAAAATAGAAGTAATTGCCAATGAAATCAAGGAGATGGTGAAAAGTGACCTTGATCTGTTCGAAAAGCAAAAGTGTAAGCCCGAACATAAATTGCTGCTTACAACCGTATCTGCCTGTAAATTATACTACATAGACAAAGGAATTGCCAGAACTTACACACACGATATGAATGGTGAGGATGTAACTGTCAGATTTACTTTTCCAGGCGGTTTAATCATTCCATATATAAGTTTTATAGAAAAGCTGCCGCCTCTGTTTAATGTCGAAATAATTCGTAACTCCCTTTCAAATATAGCAAATGTATATTCTGTTGATTATAATAACTGGCAGATACTTTTGCAGAGGCATCCGAATTTGCATAATATGCTGGAAAAACATGCAATTTATACGCTGTACAAAAATTATTGCAAGCATGTGCATAACAATGGCTGCAATGCGAAGAAGGTTTATGAAAAAATGCTTAGAGAAAACGATCCTGTTGTTACAAGCGGCATACCTTTAAAATACTTAGCATCTTATTTTAATATATCACGGGAACATTTAAGCGATATGAGAGGCAAGATTTCAAAGGGTTTGTAGTAGCGGATGTAAAATTTTTACATTATTTTGTAAGATATCTTACATGATTTTGAAAAAAATGTTTGTAACTTTGTATTGTTGTTTTTGATGGAAATAAATTATTGGCAAAAATAAAGCCGGAAAAGATGGCAAGACGATTAGCTCAAAAAAAAACGCAACAAAAATCTCTCTTTGATGCGTCTATAAAGTCCATCTATGAAATGGTTATTTTCCTAAGCTCCATTTTTTGATAGCTTTGTTTGACATGAATACTTCAATCTGGGTTTAAAACGGCGTTTTAGGTTGGGCAACCAATTTTTGTACGTAATGACAGTAGGCAAGAATTGGCACTGACTTCGACAATGGTGTTGATTTCAGAA
>JAVBOP010000158.1:0-3672 GCA_031550405.1 Kapaibacterium sp. (SeqCode) | reverse complement strand
GTCGCAATCCTAAATGGGTACACATACCATTTTTCGCCCAATATGATGCCAATGCAACATGGTTTAGCGATTTAAAACCAGCATTTAATGAAGATAAATTTTTTTTTGAAGATGAGTTAAAGGCATTATTAGAAATAAGTTATTGAGCAGGAAATATGCATCGGGAAGTTTGTAAAATAAAGCTTGGCGCATTCATTATATGATATCATAATAAGTCTATTTGCTAATACAAATTTGCAGCATAATTGCATGAACATATTGAAGCTACCTCCTCTTTTGTCAATGAATTTGTTAAATTGGATAAAAAATCACTTAATTTTTCAAGATTTTTGAATAACTTGTTAGAAAATTCTCGCTTAAATTTCCACCAAATTTTTTCAGCAGGATTCAATTCCGGATTATACAGCGACAAAAACATAAATGCCAATATTATCAAGCGCTTACAATGGTTTTGCTTCGCGAAATGTAGCATTATCTAAGACGATTATTTTAAATTCATTTTCATTTTGTTTGGAAAATTCGTCAATAAAATATTGAAAAATAACTCCATCGCAATGTGATAATTTAAGCAAAAAATTATTGCAATCTTTGAGCGAAAATGCTCCAAATAACCAAGATTTATATTCAGGCTTAACTTCTTTTGTTGTAACGGACTTATCAGAGACAATTTAGCAAGATTTAACATATTAAATATTTCATAAGCAACAATAAGGGAACAGCGACCTCGACACCGGCGTAATATCTGTGATTACTTGTTTTTTCAATGGAATTATAAATTTTTTCTTTATCTTTGTGGGCTAATTAATTAAAAAATGTTGAAAAATTCTAATATCGTTATATACGTTAAACTTATAATTAAATAGATTGTTGGTTTATGAAAAAAAAATCATTTTTGTGTAGTCTATTTTTTTTATTTTTATTGCTGAATTATTGCAAAGCCGACAACACTTTTCCCTATTCTATTGAATTTTCAGATTATAACGAAGGCGGGAAACTATATGTTGCTGACAGTAACTTTGATGATGCACTATTCTATTTTGTGAAGACAAATTGGGTCGATGCGAATGAAACTGTCTATTTTTGGACAGGATTGAAGCGGAAAAATGCAAAAGGTGTAAGTGTCAATAATAGCTTTATATTAGACGCAATCGCATATAAAAAATCGTTATTATTGTTGCTCAAAGAAAATGAACAAATTTTAATTTCTTGTTTTGATACCGCAAATACGACGCCAATGCCTCAGCTGATTGATACGGCTTCATACGATATAACTCCTCATAACACGCATTGGATTGGCAAATTTTCCGACAGCATATATTTCGTTCTAATTTCCAATAAACTATATAAGTTAAGTATAAATTCAAAATCCGATTTCAGGATAAAAAAACTATCGGACAATATCATTTGCGCTTTGCCGATTGAGCTTTATGGAGAAAAATTTTTGGCGTACGTTGAAGATAGAAAAACTATTGCAATGGTTAATTTTTTAGATGAAAACGGTCAAAAAAATTTTGTTTCCAGAATATATTCGACGGACAGCATTTCGTTAAAACAAGTTAATAATTATTTACTAATCATTAATTCCTCTGCCAATCAAACGGCATCATTACTGCAATTTGTGGATATAAAGAGTAAGAACATTGCACTTTCCTCCTGGATAAAATCTAAAGCAAAACATATTGATTTTTCACAAAATGATAGCAACATATACGCATTGATAGACAGTGGGGGCAATTATAAGCTGGCGCAAATAAATATAGGCGATATTAACAAACAGGAAAAATGGAGACTTACGAATATTTCGGAAAATATTTTTTTGCCTCAAAGGCTTATTGTTGATAATGAAAAAATTTATATTATTTGCAAAAATGCTTTGCTTATCTTCAATAAAAACATGAAGTTAATTCTATTTGACTATTTTAATTTCAATAAATATATTAATGATGATTTCGATTTCACAGCTTATAGCGATTATCTTATTCTCTCTGCACGCACAGGTTCTATTGTGTTGAAAATGAATAAAAATTCATTTTGGTTTGTGTACAGACAAATTGATAACACTGGTTCATATATTCTTTATATTATTCTATCTATATTATTATTATTGACTTATAGGATTTATCGAAATCAAAAGCGATTGCTTGATGCCATTTTGGATTTGCCGACTTCGGGCTTTGTTTTTCTTGTGAATCAGGTTGGCAAGCTTGAACGTGTAAATGAAGGTGGCAAAGCCATGCTCGGTATTACGATTAAAATTCCATTAAGAAAACAATTTCTATATTATTGCAAAACAGAAGATACCAAAAAAATTGCGGAACTTATTGAAAATGGGCTAATTACAAGACTGCCATTTCAGCGGAAAATCAATATTATACAAAATAATAATCTACAGGAATGGTTCTGTTCGCTTATACCGCTGACAAATATTGCTGGTCGATTTCGTGGCGTTGTGCTTTCGGGCATTGATATTACTGAAGAACTGGAGCGCAAAACTATCACCAGCTGGGCACAGCTTGCGCATGATATGCAGACCAACCTTTCGACAATCCGCTTGAATGCTGAACAAATTGAAACTGACAGCGAAAATAATGAACAGCGGAAAAATAAAATTATCTATCAGGTAACCATTTTGATGCAGCGCGTGCGCGATATCGTTACCGTTGGACGTGATGATAGGCTGGATAGAACAAACGTAAATTCCATCGAATTTTGCAATGAGATTCGAGCGGAATTTGATGATGATTTATTCAGTAACGTCGTTTTTGATATGAATTTATCTGATTTCAACTTTATATGCGACAAGCCCAAAATGATACGTGCTGTCCGCAATGCTGTGGAAAATGGCATAAAGTCAATGAAAGGTAAAGCGGGCATAATCCGCATTTCCTGCCACAAAGATATACATAATATTTATTTAAGCGTCAAAGATTCGGGCGAAGGCATGGATGACGTTACCAAGCAGCTAATACTGACCCCTTTCTATTCCACCGCTCGCAAAGAAGGCGGGCAAGGCATTGGTACAATGATCATGCAGCGTGTGGCGGAGCTGCATGGTGGCAAGCTGATTATAGAGTCCAAAAAAGGCGAAGGCACTGAAATAACAATTCAATTTCCTGACTTTTCCCGCAATATAAAGTAGAATATCTGCGGTAGGAGCCGGAGAATAGATACGTAAAAATTTGATAAAAAAACTTCCTGTTTTGCAGGCATCAAATATTTTAAATCAAGAAAAACTTAGTTTTCCTTCTATATCTGTTCACACAAACCAAATAATCCCCGATTAATGCAAATGCAATAAACATTTATGACCAGTTTTGCCATACCCTCTGCCTTCTTTCTAAAGTTATTGATCCGCAATCAGGCTAATTTTATTTTCTCTATCAGAATTTAAACATGTAAACTGATATTTTACAATAGTTTATGTCTTCGTTGGACATCGCGTTTTTGCCTTTCAGAAAGATGAAAACCTAACGCAATCCGATCACTCGCGGCAGCCAGATGAAGCTTGGTGCTACATCTGCTACGAGATTGCCCGATAGCTTGCTTTCCGAATTTTTTAAAGCGCCAGTGTCGTCAAGCAAAACGGTATCTATTTTTATAGTAATAATTTGCTTTTGTTGTAACTGAATAAAGATTTTATCCAGAACTCCAGACTTTGCCCAGCGGTTCATT
>JAVBOP010000050.1:0-10585 GCA_031550405.1 Kapaibacterium sp. (SeqCode) | reverse complement strand
AACTGCTGGCTAATTATGAGCTTGTGGATAAAGATAGAAATGGTATTGGTATATTAGGCGTCTCGGCATTGCTGGATACAAGCGCCACTTACGGCAGCCCGAATAATTCTGCCCGCACGTTGATATTAGGTTTTGAATCTATCGAATCTAAGCGGCATGATAGCTTGGCAGTGGCATATCTTGGAGGCTGGAATCATACAAGCAACCAATTCAATTTGTTGCGCCGGTTGGCTTTGAACTTAAATACAGATTATTTGCCGAATGTTTCGGCATCTTTGAAGCCTGTATATGCACAAAAAAGACAGGCAGATGAATATGAGACAGAGCCGGGCTATTCAATATTTACTGCTGTAAATATGATGCAGCCAACAGTGCCGGCAGGCTCTACCAGCGACAGGCCTTTTTTTAGAGGCTTAACAAAATTTAATCTGCATCATGCCGATATTGGCTACCCCTTGCCTGACGAAGGAGATGATTATTATTCAAGAGCGCACGTGGGGCCTCAGGTTAGCTTTGCAACGCCGTCAATATCGAAGATAGATGCGCAGGGAAACAGTGCAGTGCTTTTGCCATGCCTGCCAACATCAACAGGAGCTAATGACATAGTTGAAAATACGTTTCCAAATGATCCATACCTGTTAAACTACGAGTTAACCAATTATGGCATAGACGAGAAGCTCTCGACCTTCATAGACGAAGGTGTAGGCACAAGACCGCGTATAAGACCATACTATGTGGAACTGAATGATGCAGGTTTGGGCGAAGGCGACAGGGAGTATATATTGATGACAACGGAATACAACGGTATTCAGGGCAGCAAGGGCTCGCAAGGCAGAGCTGGACTGTTTCTGTATGATACAGACGGCATGCCGTTATTCGATTTGGATACTGCTTTCGATAAGGAAAATTATCCCTTTTTCGGCAGTATGAACCACTACTGGTCGGTGGCAACAGGCAATATTGATGGCAATGCCAGTAACGAATGGCTGCCGTGCTACCCCAATAATCAGGGCAAGGAAATAGTTGTTACGCAATCCTCGCACAGCTTTGCCTATCCGGGCAGCAAGCTAATGGTATTGCGCTATAATTCAGGCTTTCCTGTGCAAAAGGCATCACCTCCTGGTGAATATCTGCGCAGGTTTGATACAATATGCACTCAGTATGTCAATGGATGGGTTGCCGCGGTTAATGACCTTGACGGCATAGATGGCAAGGACGAGATACTGCTTGTTGGCGGCACCGATTTAATGATAGTGCGTATGAATGACTATTCGAGCATTAAGTTCCGCTCAGGCGATTATTTCGACACGGTGTTTGCATATACATTTGCCAACCAGACTATAACATCGGCTGCCATTGCGGACATAGATGGCGACGGAATGAATGATATTGTGATAACCACAAACGAAGGCATGTTTGTACTCGGTACTCCGCTGTCAAGGACTATAGACATAACAAACTTGCAGCCGGATTCAACAGGCAGCAGCAACTACCAGATAAACTACTGCTTTGGCGATACGGTGGAGGTTAAGTGGAATAATATCATACAGGGCAATAACTCTGTGAATATATATTTCAAAAAATATGGGAATGGCGTGCCGCTGGCTGACTCGCTGCTGGTATTGGAGCAGAACTATCCAAACGCACAGGATTCCGTAACATACAGGCTGGTGGTAAACGATACGCTGGCTGGACTGGAAGGCAGGATAATAGTGCAAAGCGCTGCAAATCCTCAAAAAAATTCGGACACTACAGGCTATCTGGTATTCAATAAGCCAAAGGCATGGTTTGATACGGGAGATTTGAATGTCATATACAGTGGAGCTGAGGTAACGGTCAAGGGGCATGTGCTGTGTGCTGACAGCCTCGCACTGATGTACAGCTTTACTGCCGACAGCACTGCCGAATGGATTACCATAGGGCATACGGCAGTTGATACCATTGACAACAGCTTTACTCTGGTTACCGATATGCCGTGCTTTGATTTTTTTGAATGCAACAGCATAAAAGGCGATACTGTCATATTTGGCAGGGTAGTTTATAGCAAGTCTTCACTAACGGACTCAAGCGATGTGTTTCCTATGACCATAAAGCCGGCTATGCTACCAATTACCATAGAGCCTTGCGAGAGTATATGTCCGTCAAGAATTGTGAGATGGGATATTGTAGATTCATTAACAAATATTAATTTAAATGTGCTTATATCTCAGGATTATGGCAAGACGTTTGAATTTATAGAAACTGTGCCATTTGCGGCAGGCGTATACGAATGGCATGTGCCTGTGAACATGTCCGACACTGTGCTGCTGCGCTTATGCAGCGAAGAGACATGCCTGCGAACGGACACTTTGATATGGAACTACAAGGCAAAATATATTAAGACTGTTGCGCCCAACCCATTCAAAATACCTTACGAGGCAGAGATAGTATACAGCATTGATGAAGACACCGAGGTAACAATGCGTATCGTAGATCAGGCTAACAGGCTGGTAAAACAGCTTGTTGCGGGTGCGGATAGAATAGGTGGATATATATACTGTGAAAGGTGGGACGGCAGGTTGCCTGACCGGACGCCAGCATCAAACGGTATGTATTACATATATTTGGAGCTATCCAATGGTTCTAAAGAGGTATATCCGATATTCATTAAAAATTGACAAATAGAAAATTAAAAAAAATTAATAATTCACACAATAATAATTCATAATATAAGGTTTAAATATGAAAATATTAATCGTCGAAGACGACAAAAAAGCCGCTGCTTCTTTGAAAAGTGGACTTGAAGCAGCAAAATTCACAGTTGAAACAACTTCCGATGGCAAAGCAGGATTAGAGCTTGTGCTAAACCGTCCTTATGACGCAGTGCTGTTTGGTGCTGCAGTTCCGGGACTTAATGGATTTGCCGCTATCAAAAAGATAAGGGAATTTCCATGTAATGTGCCGCTGATCATTATATCGGCAAAAGACAGCTTGGAAGATAAGATTACAGCTCTTAATGCAGGTGCTGATGATTATTTTGCAAAACCTGTCAACATTGATGAACTGGTTGCAAGAATCAGAGCTATTATCCGCCGCGTATTGGCTGTAACAACAATGAGATGTGGAGATATAATACTGAATAGCGTTGCTCGAACTGCACATAAGGGTAATGATTCTTACGAACTTACAAACAAAGAGTATCTCTTGCTCGAATATTTAATGCAAAATACCAATAAAATACTAAGCAGAGCAAGTATCATACAAAACGTTTGGAATCAAAACCTTGATGCAGATTCCAATATCATTGATGTGTATGTAAAAAGGCTGCGCACCAAGTTTGAGAAAAAACCCAATGCAAGCCCTTATATACAAAGCATTCGCGGTATTGGCTATCGATTTAGAGAACGCGCTCCAATCGGCATTATTGAAGAAAAGGAATAATTTTTGTTAACATGATAACATCCCGAACTTTATCGTATTCAAGAAATTGGTACGATAAAGTTTTTTTTTGAGGTTTGCTCAAAACAAATTGCATACACAAAACCAATTTTTTTTATATTTTTGTTAAAAATACACATATTTTCTCTGTATATTGCTGTGTTATATAAAATATTATTTACTATTTGTTATTTATTTTTCGCCGTTTCAAAGGCATCTTCTCAAAGCCAAAATGAGATTAGGCAGATGGCATTGGAAATTGCGAAAAATAATATCATGCTCTCGCTTGAGACAAGTAAAAGTGAGGTGTATGTCGGTGAGGCATTGATTGCGGATTATTATTTGATAGTAAATCCAAATATCGCCATAACAAGTATGCAAATAACAGAGTTGCCAAAATTCCAATCAATGAAATATCAGGAATTAAATATCGGAGAATTAAAATATACCGATACAATAATTGATGAAATAATTTTTAAAAAATCACTATTGCATAGATTTTTGCTTATTCCACAAAAGCCAACTTCGACAAAAGCAGGTAGTATTGAGTTCGATTTTGGGCTTCGGATTCCATTGGATAAAAAATTTCAACAAAATAAAAACCAATATTTCAACGATTCCATTGATATTGAATATTCCGCAATTTCAAATACAATAGCCTTAAAAATAAATGACTTACCTCATAATCTCCAAAAATGTAATTTTGTCGGCGATTTTGAAATTAATCACATTATAAATAAAATTACCGCTCATCCCAATGAGCATATTGTACTGAATATAAGTATTACAGGAGTTGGTTATCTTGGCTCTCCTTTTGTGCCTGATATCAGTAAAAATAATGAACTTAAGTTAAATATTTATCCTGTGAAAGACACTTTTGAATTTCAAAATAATGAAATTATTAGCAAAAAAGATTATGAGATAAATATAATTTCATCGATGGTGGGCGAATATATGGTTGAGCCAATAGAAGTTCTTTGTTTTTCACCTACTTACAAAGAATATTATCTCTTATCTACAGAGTCGATTCCTATTTTTTATACTGATGAAAACGTTAAATTGGAAAACAGGTCAAACAATTTCAATATATTAAAAATAATTTTAGTACTTATCTTTATCGGTGTTGTTACTCTTATTGCATTCTTGCTATATTTTTATAAGAAAAAGAATAAATTAAATCCTTGCAAATCAAAAATTATTGACAACAAACACGATTTAGTAAATAAATATTTATCAAATACTCGCTTAGCGATTGATAAAAATATTGATATATTTCTAAAAGAATTATCATTGGGAATTGATGCTTTCATAAAAGATGTATTTAAAATTGAACCAGATAAATTCACTGCTGACGAAATGATTCAACTCCTTGAAAAAAAAGGTGTTTATAGAAAATTATCTCAAGATTATTTGCTTATTAATCAAAAAATAGAAGAAATGCGGTTTTCATCAAAACAATCGAATATTGATAGAGAAAAATTGCTCGACTTTATAAAAAAATATTTATACGAATTAGAAAGCTGTTTGTAAAAACAAGTAAATAATTCGAATTTCTTATGATATCATAAAATTTTACCTTAAACAAATGGTTCATATACTGGCAATTGAAACGACAGGGAAAACATGCAGTGTTGCCTTAAGCAGCAATAACGTAATTCAAGCTGAATATAGCACTTACGAAGGAAACAGGCATGACAGGTTCGCAGCGGAATTTTGTCGCCGCATATTGAATGACAATGAGATTACTGCAATAGATTTGGCGGCTATAGCCATATCTATTGGACCTGGTTCCTTTACAGGTTTGCGGATTGGAATGGCAATTGCCAAAGGAATGACAATCGACAATCAGCCCAAACTTGTTGCTGTGCCTACTTTGGCGGCGATGGCGCATAACACTGCACTGCATATTGCCGGATTGCTGGACGACTATCGCATCGTCGCAGCGATACCGTCTCATGCAAATTTGTTATATTGTCAGGAATTCAATGCGCAGGGCGAAGCGCTGTCTGATATTATTTTTGCGGATTATGATGCAATCAATGCGAAATATTTTCAGCAAAATATTGTAATCGCTTCCAATCAAGCGATTGATTTAAAATGTGGATTAAAAATGAAAAAAAATTCACAAATATCAGCTTCGATGATAGCAGAATATGGCTATAATCTCTATAAAAACAATGATTTTACAAATTCAGAAGATATTGTTCCTTTATATATTCAAGAATTTATACCTAAACCTAATCAGACAAAATAAATGAAAACAATATTAATAATATTATTATTTTTGATTGCAAATCATATTGCTGCGGCACAAAATTTTGACAATTTGATGCAGGAAGCAGGTAATTTAATGCTTCAACAGGATTACAAAAATGCAGCGGATGTATTAGAACAAGCTCAAAAAATAGAGCCGAAGAATGAATATGTCCTTTACAATATTTCTATATGTTATTTAAATATCGGCAGGTTGGATTTAGCAAACGTTAATATACAGGAATTTATTAAGCTCAAAAAAAGCAGTCCCGAGGCGTATAATCTTCAAGGCTTTGTATATGAAAATATGACAAAACTTGATAGTGCGATTTCCAACTATAACAAAGCCATTAAATTAAGTCAAAATTTTTATGAAGCTTATCTTGGTCGCGGGAGAACATATTTCAAGCAGGAAAAATACACGCTTGCCAAAAAAGATTTGCTTGTAGCAAAAAAAGGAATGCCAAAAAATTCGCAAGTTTATAATATTTTAGGGCAAATCTGTTATCACACTGGCGAGATTGACGAAGCTATAAAATATCTCGAAATTGCGTCAAAAGAAATTAAAGATGATTTAGCGTTATTGCAAACTCTTGCTAATTCATACTATTTTACCAAAAATTATGACAAGGCAGTTGAAAATTATTCCAAAGTTTTGAAAATAGCGCCGGAGGATTTGAACGCACTGAACAACAGAATGCTTTGCTATAACGAACTGGAAATGGCGGAAGAATCTGAGGCTGATATGGAGGCAATCAAAGTGGTAAAGGAAAAATCCAGCGTTCAGATAAATTCGTTGCAATATAAAACAATATCTTCAGCAGATGAATATATAACTTTTGATATTCCAGAGGGTTGGCGTGCTTTTGCTCAAGAAGGCAAAGATACAGCAACTATTTTATTTTTCAATCCTGCGTATGATAATGTTGTTTCTGATTATTCGCTGAATTATGGATTCGGCGGTGAATTTGTTCTCATAAAAAATATATTTCCGGAAATCACTGACGCTATGCAACGTCGTGATACTATTGAGAGTTACCATTTGCGAACTCAAGCAGAGCAAACAGCGAATTATGCCTCGTACAAAGTATATTTAAAAAAAATGTTAAACCCAAATGCAAAATACAAGCAAGGCATTGTAAGTGTTACTTACCAAAAAACAGAGGCGGACGAAGAACGATTTGGAATTGAATATTACGCTGTAACGACTTCTGGGAATTTGATAAAATTAAATTTATGGGTTCCGGCTTCAGAAGCTGTAAGATATGAAAAAGTACTTGAATATTTAGCTTATTCATTAAAAATAAATGAACCTGAGCAATAACAGAATTATTAAAAAAAATTCATTATTATAATCGAAATTCTATATAATGGCAAATATTAATACGCTGTTGCTTAAAAATATAAAAACAGATTTAACCAAAGCTGCAAATATTATTTCTAATGGCGGTATCGTTGCATTTCCAACCGATACAGTATATGGTTTGGGCTGCAATATTTTCAATAAACAAGCTGCCAATTCAATATATGAGATAAAAAATCGAAGATTTGACAAGCCGTTATCCGCCCACTTGTCTTCCTTAAAACAAGCCGCTTTGCTGGCTGAAGAGCTGCCGGATATATTTTATGAATTGGCAGCAAATTTTCTGCCCGGTCCACTCACATTGATAGTGAAAGCCAGAAAAAACATTCCTCAAATCGTTACATCAGGAACAAATACAATAGCTATACGTTTTCCTAACAATCTTATATATCAACAGTTTACAAATATATGCAATGTGCCGCTCGCCGCTACTTCTGCTAACATATCCGGGCACGCATCTCCCACAAATGCTGAACAGGTCAAAAGCGAATTATATGGGAAAATAGATGCCATTATAGACGGCGGCGAGTGTGAACACAAAATAGAATCCACAATCATAAGCCTAATTGGCACTCCTTCAATTTTACGACAAGGAGCACTCAAAATCAATTTGCGCTCTATTCACACAAATACACAAAAAATGTGTTAACAGAACTTCGATACTGTAAGATTAAATCGGAACTAGGGCAGATAATTCCAGCCAGCGCATTGTTGCTTCGTCTATGGAGTTGTTTAATTCACTTAATTCAACGCTAATTCTTTCTATCTCTTTATAGTTAGCGACATCTATTGAGTTTAATAATTTTTCTATTTCAGCCTTTTTTGTTTCCATTTCTGGTATCGTTTTTTCTAAATTATCAAATTCCCGCTGCTCCATATATGATAATTTTTTCTTACTGTTATTTGTATTTGTTTTTGGCTTTTCTTTATTTTCTTTTATTATTGCAGTTTTATTGCGCTTTTCACTTTCTTTTTTTTCTAAATAATTCGAATAATTGCCTGGATACTCTTTTATATTTCCTTCGCCATCAAAAGACCAAATAAATTCAACCGTTCTATCAAGAAAGGCTCTATCGTGCGAAACAATTAGAATTACGCCTAAAAAATCATCAAGATATTCCTCTAAAGCTGCAAGCGTCTGCAAATCAAAATCGTTAGTTGGCTCATCTAAAAGCAAAACATTAGGATTTGCCATAAGCACGCGGCATAATGCCAAGCGGCGCTTTTCACCACCAGACAAAGTCGAAACCAACGAAGCATGTTGCGAACGAGGAAAAGCAAAGCGTTCAAGCAAATCACGTGTTGTTAAATATCTATCGCGACCAATTCCAACATCAATATATTCTGCAACTTCTTTGAGCGAACCAGCAAGTGATTGCGTAGGTTTTAAGTCCTTTATTTCTTGATGGAAATATCCAATTTCTGCCGAACCGCCAATTTCGATGCGTCCGCTGTCTGGCAATTGTATTCCAGCAAGAACCGAAAGTAAAGTCGATTTTCCCGAACCATTTGGACCAATAATACCAATTCTATCTTTAGGCTTAGCTATATATGTAAAATCTTGGAATAGTAATTTTCCGCCAATAGATTTTTTTATGTTATGTGCTTCAATAATGCGGCTGCCAAGAAATTTATTCCCAAGCTCAATTTTTATCTTTTTATCTTCATTTTTTTTAATAGACTTAGCAAGTTCTGCAACCCAATCAATACGGCTTTTAGGCTTAGTTCGCCGTGCCTGAACACCTTTTTGCAGCCATGCAAGTTCAACGCGAAGTCGTGAAAGCGTATGTATTTTTTCAGCTTCTTGCTGTTTCAAAAAAGCTTCTTTGTTTTCTAAATATTCTTCATAGCTTCCTGAATAATTAAAGATTTTTTGCTGGTCTATTTCAACAATACGAGTTGCAACTGCATCAAGAAAATACCTATCATGCGTTACAAATAATAATGCTGTTGAAGAATTTTGCAATTTTTCTTGCAGCCACTGAACAGAATCTGCATCAAGATGGTTCGTTGGTTCATCAAGGATTAGTAATTCTGGCTTGGAAATCAACGCCTTTGCAAGTGCAATCCGCTTTTTAAAACCACCAGAAAACGTATTTACATTTTTATAATATTCATTAACTCCTAATTGGCTTAATATTTTTTTAGCTTCATTTTCATAATTCCAGCCATCAAGCTCTTCTATTTTATGCGTAACTTCTTGCAATAACTCAGGATTAGGATTATGTGAATTGCTAAGTGAATGCTGTTTTTCAAGTAGGAAAAATAGTTCGGGTTTGGCGGATAAAACATAATCAAGAGCAGTATCATCAGAAGTGAAATCGGGTAATTGGTCAAGAAATTCAAATCGCACATTATTATTAAATGTTGCATTTCCTTCATCTTGAGCTTCGATGCCAGCCACAATTTTCATTAATGTAGTTTTTCCAGCACCATTTTTCCCAATAATTCCTACTTTTTCACCTTCTTCCATGCCAAAAGAGATTTTATCGAAAAGTAATTTATCGTTAAAGGTTTTAGATATGTTTGAGCAAGATAGAATATTCATATATCATAAGTGTTTAGATGGCAAATCAAGCAATTTATTAAAAAAAATTCATAGAACTATAATATAATATCTAAAAAATACTTTTAAAATAAATGGATAATATTTTCTACAAATATATGAATAAATAATAAGATAGAAATAATTTATATGGCTGTTGGTTAATAGATTAAAATAAATGGCAAATAATTTTTACGATGTTCATATTCATTTATCAGCAAATTTTTCAGAATATCATTGTTTCGCATTAACATAAACATTGCTCCTTGAGCTCTTAAAAGCTGTTCATTGCTATCAATTCCAAGATTTAATTTGTATAATTCCTGTGCCGCCGAAACAAATTCATTCGTAATATCAAATTCATTTTCATGACCATAATGGTTTAGAATAGCAGAAAAACAAAAAGCCTCTATATATGGCTGTCGTTTTTTTTCCGTTTGATTTATCGCATTTATTCCTGAACAAAATTTAAGAATATAATTTCCGTCTTCATTTATTCTCAGTACATAAAAAAATTTTACAGCAAAATTTAGCAATTTTTCCATAGAAACAGTGTCTTTAATGATTTTTTTATTAATTGTTTTAGCAACAAGCTCCGACATGATATAATTGTATAAACTATCGTTTTTTAAAGAATTAATAAACACAGTTTGTAGGTTTGCAGTATCATATATTTCTTCCAATTTTGCAAAATGCACACTATCCATAATAAAATTAGATAGCAAATAATCCATAAATACTTGATTTTTATTAACTAATTCTGCAAAACAATTTTTTTCATTGGCTTCGACTATTTTAGCGCTTGTATATTCTTTGCCATCGTAGTTTTGGCGTTCAATTTTAATAAAATCACTGTAATGGTCTGTTATATTGCATTGTTCTTCAGCAAATATATTTTTTGTAAATGTTATTAAAATGAATATAATAAAAGTGGCTTTCATATTTATTCCTATTATGCTTTTGCTAAAGATGTGTTAGAAAAATAAAGTGCTGATAAATAATAGCCT
>JAVBOP010000016.1:0-29564 GCA_031550405.1 Kapaibacterium sp. (SeqCode) | reverse complement strand
AAAAAAACGAAATATAGTTGCAATATGGACTGCTTATTCTCGAAAACAAAAGCGTGTTATTGCGTTTGAAATCGGTGATGAAGAGTTAAAAAATGGCAAAAAAAGTGCAAAAAATATTTATGAAAAAGCGAAATCAATTGCCGGTAAAATTCAGCATATTTTTACGGCTGCCAAGAGCTGTTATGACTGGCGGTGTGTTTTTTTGGGCACTACCTATTAAACTGAAAAGTGATAGCGGTTGGGTATTATATCAAAAATAAAAAAAATGGCTCTGCATTTGATTTAATTAAATACAGAGCTATATGATATGATTAATGCGCTATGCTATTCGTGCAATGGTGCCCATTTGCATAAGAACATTTCTGTGTGGGCTAATAGCGGGTGGTCAGGCAATATCCTGACAGTGAAGCCTTGAACGCCGCTATCTGTCCAATAAAATTCACCGCCGAATGTGTAAGTATTGTCTTGACTGCTTTTTAATGACAGTGGTTTGGTAGCAGGAGCGGTTATATCATCAACATGGTTTATAGAGCCATAATATACCTGTACGGTAATATCATCGGGCGATAGATTGCCCAGCCGCACTGTTGCCTTGACGGAAATCGGATGGTTCATCTCCATCTGGTTCTCCTTGTTAAATTCGATATTAATTATTTCGACATCCTGCCAATTTGCCCGTATCTTCTGCTTCCATTCCTGAAGCTCTACTGATTTTCTGCCTGAATTTTCAGACAGCTCCTTGAAGCTGTTCAAGGCAGGAATGTAAAAACGCACGGCATATTCCTTAACCATACGCGATGTTGAGAACATTGGCGCATTGGTTTCCATGCAATTCTTCATAAGCTGCACCCATTCCTCCGGCACTCTGTTGGCGGTGCGCGTGTAGAAGGAAGGCGCTATGGATGTTTCGAGCAGGTCGTATATCATTTCAGATTCGATAATTTCATACTCCTCGCTATTCTCATGTTCCTCGCCAAGACCTATGGCAAAGCCGTTGCTGCCATTATATGCCTCATCCCACCAGCCGTCGAGTATGGACAGGTTCAAAGTGCCGTTAAGCGCAGCCTTCATGCCGCTTGTTCCGCTGGCTTCGAGAGGGCGTATGGGATTATTCAGCCATATATCGCACCCTTTGACCATCATTCGTGCTATGACCATATCATAATCTTCAAGAAAGACTATATACCGTTCCAAGCCGTACTGGCGCACCTTGTGGATTATCGACTGTATTACTTCCTTGCCTTGTGTATCATGCGGATGCGCTTTGCCTGCGATGATAATTTGAATTGGACGCTCCTTGTTGGTAATGATTGACTTAAGCCTTTCCATGTTCTTGAAGATAAGGTTTGCACGCTTGTATGTGGCAAACCTGCGGGCAAAGCCTATTGTTAATGCGTCGGGATTGAGAAGGTCGTTGACGCTGTTAGTGCTGTCCGATGGGAATATGCGTTTGCTGCGCGATTTCAGATAGTTACGTGCAAAAAGCACAAGCCGTATGCGCCGGCGCTGCTTTTCGCGCCATATCTCTTCGGACGGTATCGATTGCACCTTATGCCATATCTCCATGTCGTCTGATGAGTGTTTCCATGCTGGACTTAAATACCTGTCGAAAAGCTCCGCAAACTCGCGGGCAACCCATGTAGGAGTGTGTATGCCATTGGTGATAGAGGATATGGGGACTTCGTCGACGGGAAATTCTTTCCACAGGGATGACCACATTTTTCGGGACACTATACCATGCAACTTGCTGACGCCATTGCGATATGCCGTTAGCTTCAAGCCAAGTATAGTCATGGAGAAAGCCTCGTTGGGGTTATACCTGCCGAATTGTCCGAACTCAAAAAACTCCTCTTTGGAGATGCCCAGAGCTGCATAATACTTGCTTAGATATGCGTCTATTTTAGCAACATCAAAGGCTTCGTTGCCGGCAGGCACGGGGGTGTGCGTGGTAAACACAGCGCTTGCAGTATTCAAATTTTTGGCGGCATTAAAGTCAAGGCTATACCGCTTCATGAGCATTTTAGTGCGTTCGAGCAGTGCAAACGCAGCATGTCCCTCGTTAATATGCACCACCTCCGGAAATATGCCCATAGCATCCAATGCCCTCATACCGCCTATGCCAAGCACTATTTCCTGCTGGATACGGGTTTCTCTATCGCCGCCATACAGCTGGTTGGTTATGGATTTGATGGCTTCATTTTTATTTTCCCTGATATTGGTATCCAGAAAATACATCTTCATTCTGCCGACATTCATCTCCCATACATAGCAATATACTCTGCCTGTCGGCATATCCACATGTATGACTATCGGCTCGTCGTTGGCGTTTCGAACGATACGCAGCGCCATTGTATAAAAGTCGTTATACAGGTATACCTCGTTTTGCCAGCCGTTGTTGGATAGCTGCTGCCTGAAATATCCCTGCTGATATAGCAAGCCAATGCCAACCAGCGGCAACCCCAAATCGCTTGCCGACTTCATGTGGTCGCCTGATAATATGCCCAGGCCGCCCGAATCGTTGGGGAAGCTTTCGTTAATGCCATATTCCGGACTAAAGTATGCAATTACGCCTTGCTCATTGGGAAACTTCGACTTAAACCACGTCTTTTCATTCATATATTTAATGAACTTGTCGTAAACATAGTCTAAATAGCTGGTGAAATCATTCTGTTCGGAAAGCTTTAATAATTTGTCATAAGGGATTTTGTTGATGAGCTTGACAGGGTTATGCTGAACGTTTTCCCACAGATTTCTATCCATGCGGACAAAGACCTCGCGGGTATCGGAATTCCAGCACCAATAGAAATTATAAGCCAATTCCTTCAGCTTTTCTATTCTTTCCGGCAAATTAGTTGTAACTACAAATTTGTGAACAGGAACCATATTTATTTTCCAAAGTTAATGTATAATAATAATTTAAATAATATTCAAACAATCTTAAACGGTAAATGCAATGAGTATTATGAATTTTTTTTAATAATACATCTATCTACATTTAGTATATTGCACTTGCAAAATTTATACAATAACGCAGTGCTTCCTCCACAAATATAACAAAAAAAAGAAGAATACCCCTAATTCAAAACCCATGCTTTTTATGAAATTTCAATGATAAATCCTGATTATTTTGTATATTTGTTGCATGTCTTGGAATAGTTTGACAGGCTTGGAAAGAGAAAAAAAAATATTACAAAAAGCGATTCTTGAAAACAGGGTTGCAGGATCATATTGCTTTTTGGGCAGCGATGGAATTGGAAAAGATGGCTTGGCATTGGAATTTGCAAAAACCGTAAACTGTTATGAACCAATAATTTATGAAGACAGCATAGAAGCGTGTGATAATTGTAAGAGTTGCAAAATGGCAAGCCAACTTTCACATCCGGGCATACAATATATATTTTCCTTGCCAACGGAAAAAATGACAGATGAGCAATTTTCCGCAATGAAAGAGCAAATCAATTTGAAAGCTCATGATATTTATCACAAAATAAATATTCCAAAGGCTGATAAAATCAATATTGCATTGGTGCGCGAAGTCAAGAAAAATTTGGCATTTAGCTCCGCAAAAAATGGCAGGCGCTTTATTATCGTTTCAAATGCTGACCAGATGAATATCGAAGCGGCGAACGCTTTTTTGAAAACGCTCGAAGAACCGCAAAGCAATACAACCATTATTATCACCTCTTCCAAAAGAGAAAAATTACTGCCGACGATTTTGTCCCGCTGCCAGCAAATATTCTGTAATGTGCTGCCAAATGATGGAATTGCGAAATATTTGATGGCAAAACATGCCAAATCCGAATCGGAAGCAAATTTGATTGCAGCAATATCGCAAGGCTCTGTAACCAAAGCGATGGAATATTTGGATGACGATATAAAAAATTTGCGTACATTTGTTGTTGATACATTGCGTGTTTCATTAAAAAAAATTAATTATCGTGCAGATTTGCTTGATTCCATTGATAAAATTTTAGAAAGGAAGGATAGAAAATTGAACATCACTTTTCTAAATTTACTATTATTTTGGATGCGGGATGTGTATTCTATAATTATGCTAAAGAATACGGAAAATGTTGTCAATATTGACTTTGTGGATAGAATGGTGAATTTTGCAAATGGATTTCCGCAGGCAAAATACCAAGAAGCTTTTGCAAATATTGAAAATTCTATTTCTAAACTCAATCAAAATGTTGCTCCAAAATTAGTTTATCTTTCTTTATTTATTGAGCTCAGAAGGATTTTTATAAATTTGAATTATTAATAAAAAATAATTTTTATGGACAATAATACTAACACATACTACAGCGTTGGATTCAAGGGACATCGGCGGGATTTATTCGTCAATCTGCATGATTTTCAAGTAAATAAAAATGATAAAGTTATTGTCGAACTGGAAACAGGCATGGATATTGGCTGCATAATGCATGTTAAAAATTGTGCCGTTCATCGTGAAAATATTAATTCTATTGTGCGTATTGCAACAGAACAGGATTTGGATAAAGATTTTTTAAATAGATATGACGAAGAAGATGTAGTTTTTAAAGCGGCGAATTTGGTAAGCAATCTCTGCCTTGATATGAAAATCGTTGATGCTGAATGGCAATTTGACAGGCAAAAGCTGACAATATTTTTCACATCGCCGACACGCGTTGATTTTCGCGAACTTATTAAGGAATTAGCCCGCCAGTTTAGAACTCGTATTGAGTTGCGGCAAATTAATTCTCGCGAGGAAACCAAGCGGCTTGGCTGCGGCATTGGCTGCTGCGGGCAAACGATTTGCTGCACTTCATTTCTGTTTGATTTTAATCAGGTTACAATCGACCACGCAAAGGTGCAGCAACTTTCAAATAATGTTACGAAATTAAGCGGTAATTGCGGTCGATTGAAGTGCTGTCTGCTTTTTGAATATGAACATTATTCGGAAGAATTGGAAAAATATCCGCCATTAAACTCAATCATTGCTATGGAAGGCGACAATGCGGTTATAAACAAAATTGATATTTTCAAAGCCGAGGTTACTGTATTCAATCTGAAGCAAAAAAAGAATGTCGTTCTAAGCTTTAAAGATTTAACAGGTTATATAAAAGCAGGTAAAATAACGCCGCCGGAATTGTCGATAGATGAATCTCTTAAAAAGATAGTTGCTGAAGAAAATATTGTAATAGATGAATTCTAAATAATATTTAATTTTTCGCTGTTTCTAAATTCAAGAAAATCACTTATACTTAATGCCTCCTCCACTTTATAATTGCCAATAGCCGTGCGGGTTAAAGCTGTCAAATAGCCGCCAACTCCAAGTTGCTTGCCAATATCTCTCGCTAATGCTCTCACGTAAGTTCCTTTAGAGCAATCAATTAAGCATGTAATATGAGGTAAATCAATTTTTAAAATTTCTATGCTGTAAATTTCAATTTTTGACGGCATAAGTTCCAGCTCAATATTTTTTCTTGCTAATTCATACAGCTTTTTTCCCGCAATTTTTTTAGCAGAAAACATTGGCGGAATTTGTTCTAATTTGCCAATATACAATGCACTTGCATTTTTTATATCATCTTCCGCTATATGCGAAATATCAACGATATTTTCCTCTGCCGCTGTGATGTCCAGCGTTTTTGTTGTAGCACCGATTTTAATTGTTGCCAGATATTGCTTAGGCAAATTTTGAAATGATTCAATAGCTTTTGTCGCTTTGCCTAAACAAATAATTAGCAAGCCTTCAGCGAAGGGATCCAAAGTGCCGCAATGTCCTATCTTGTTTATTTTCAAATCGTTTAGCTTTGTATTGCTTCGCAATTTTGCGACCACATCAAATGAAGTCCAATCCCGATTTTTATTCATAAGAATTGCACTTCCCTCTGCCATAGTCAAATTAAACCATTCCGTATATGTTATTTTCGTATTTTTTTTCAGTACAAGCATAATATTACCAAACATAATTTAACACATATTTATGAAATAATTATACATTCCTCCATAATTATTAAAAAATATTCATAAACATTCTCTTCCCCCGCAGATCGTGTATCAGGATTGGTAACAAGACATATACATAGCGCTATTCCCTTTCCTTGAATAATGTATCTATATTGAACCTAGTATAACATACTATGTTTTGCTTTAGGGGGGGGGACTGATTTTATATTCATATTCTTTTTGTATATTTGTAACCTTCAAAACGATTGACTGGTAACTTTCAAAATATAGCAAAATAATGAAAACAAAATACTTTAAGGTATTGGCTCTGATAGCTTTCGGGGTATTTGCGGGTTTGATTATATATCCCCTGGTAAGCAGCGATAATATATACAATCAATGGGAAAAATACAAGACTGTATTCAGCCTGATAGTAAAGGATTATGTGGATACTGTGGACACTGGCAAGCTGACTGAAGGCGCTATACGTGGTATGCTTAGCGATCTGGATCCCCATTCCGTATATATGTCGCCCAAGCAGATGAAGGCTGAGAGCGAACAGATGGAAGGCAGTTTTGAAGGAATTGGCGTCGAGTTTGATATTTACAGCGATACCTTGACTGTGATTTCTCCCATCAAAGGCGGACCAAGCGAGGCGGCAGGAATTATGCCCGGCGATAAGATTATCAAGGTGAATGACGGCAATGCTGTTGGAATTACACGGGACAGTGTGCCAAAGCTGTTGCGGGGTCCCAAAGGTACACTGGTTAAACTGGATATATACAGGAAAGGCGAAAAAGGCTTACTGAAATTCGATATAATTAGAGATAAAATACCGCTGTATAGCGTCTATTCGTACATGCTTCCGAACACAGATATCGGCATATTATCCGTAAACAGATTTGCAGGTACTACGCATGAGGAGATGCTGAAAGCTGCACGTGAACTGAAACAGCAAGGCATGCAAAGGCTGATTCTGGATTTGCGGGGAAATGGCGGCGGATTGCTGCCGCAAGCGTATTACATGGCAGATGAGTTTTTGGAAAGGGATACAATTGTTTATACCGTCGCGAGAAGAACGGACAAGAACCAGACATTTATTGCCCGAAAAGGCAATGAACTTGAAAACATTCCGCTTGTGGTCTTGATTGATGCGGGCTCTGCCTCAGCAAGCGAGATTGTATCAGGCTCGATACAGGACTTGGATAGAGGTCTCATTGTCGGCACTAATTCGTTCGGCAAAGGGCTTGTGCAAAGCCAAATTCCGCTCACTGACGGTTCGGCAATCAGACTGACTCTTGCACGATATTATACTGCATCGGGTCGCTGCATCCAGCGTCCTTATGAAGATAAGGAGGATTACCGCAGGCTTGTTGGCAGGCTTGAGCTGGAGGAAGGTTCTAACCTTGAACATGCGCTGGACAAGATAAAGAAAGAGGAAGCCAGTAAGAATAGCAGCAAAGGCAAAAAGGATACAACCAAAATAAATATGGATTCTATTGAAGTATTCCACACAAGAAGCGGGCGCCCGGTGATTGGTGGCGGCGGCATTACGCCTGATTATATTGTCAAATATGATTCCATAACAATGCTGTCCCGCTATCTTTATGGCAGGCGTGTAATTGACGAATTTATAGCAAAGTCGCTGAATAATGGCAAAGATGTGAAGGAAAAATATGGCGATGATTTCAATAAGTTCATAAAAGAATTTGAGGTTACAAACTCTATGATAAAGGATTTGAAGGAGCTTGCCGCAAGCAAAGATATTGAATGGGATGAAGACAAATACAGGAACGATGAGCCGTATATTAAGAATGACATCAAAGCGCAACTGGCAAGGATTGTCTGGGATATGAACAGGTCGCAGCAAGTGCGGTCAATGCAGGACAGGCAAATCAGGAAGGCATCGGAGCTGTTTCCTGTTGCCGAAAAAATAAGAAATCAAAATAAGGCAAAGAAAAATTAAAAAATATTCATAATCTATACATCATTATAAAAATAAGAGTTGAACATGAAAAAGAAACTAAATATAACTGCTCTAATTGCCGCTGCACTGCTGGTATGGGCTTTGCCAATATGTGCTGATGGCGTGGAAATTGCCGATATAACAGTGATTGATGCCGATATTTTCAAAAATCCGGCGATAAGATTATTTGTTGGACCGGCTTATTCTACCTACGAAGACCCAACATATCCGGGCGATTTCGACGATTCCATGCTTTCCATGTCAATAGAATTAGGCACAACTAAGCGCTTGCTTTTCCGCAAGGAATCATTGAGTATTTTTTTTAATAAGCCGCAGACAGATTCTGTCAGCGAAGCGGAAAAGAAGATTGAATTGGTAGAATACAATGCACTGTTCTTTACTTATCAGCTCGGCAAAGGAGTGCCAAAACCGGATGATGCCAACCTCCAAAATGCAACAAAATATATTGACAATCACATAATGTTCGGCTTCAATTCGATGGAAGGCGCTGGATATAAGGCAATTGATTTGGAATTGCTGAATGGTGGCGGATTGATTTGGTCAAATCTTGACATTACTTATTATCAGGCATCTTTAGAGCCGCCGTTGCCACAAGCACAAGCTGCAGCAGTAACAACGCCTTACGATGGCGATTTTCGCTTCGGGGAAAAATACACGAGCGAAATAAATGCCTTCAAAGTGGCGAATATGATAAGTTTGAATTTAGGAGTTGATAGAACGGTGATTTATCCGCGCTATTTGTTTTGGAAATGGGCTGGCAGTGCAATCATCAAAGGCGCTGCTGACGGCTTATTGAATATCTTCACTCGAACAGTAGGCAAAGCATCGCCTGCAGCATATCCGATTGTATATTTTATTTTAAATTCGGCATTAGATTTCGGCTATACGGAGCTGCAAAAATCGAAAATGAATTGGCCCTTTGAATCCGCCGAACCATATATAAATGACGGCTTCCATGTCGGCTTAAAATTTGAATTTTAGCGTGGCGAATGAAAAAAAGGCAGATGATAATTCTGCTTTTTTTTATGCTTATTTCCATTTATGCAATTATACCAACTGGTTACATTTTTTCAACAGCAACGATACGATTCCATTTTATTAACGTACTACTCCTAATTCATAACCTATTTATATACAAACACACATTTATGAATAATTATTCATAAATCAAGTGTATTGCAACAGGACATAACTATGAAATGGTTTTTAGTAATAACGATAATTATATTATTTGCAAGCAATATACTGTTTTCTCAACCAGATTCGCTTAAACAAGAGCATATTTGGGAACGCCCTTGGCCTAACTCTCAATATTCTATTAAATTAGGTGCGTTTGCCGCTATAAATAACACCTATCTTGGCATGGGGGCAAACCATGAGCCGTATTCCAATATTGACTTTGAAAACACTTTGGGCATGGACAAAAACACATATAGCTGGCTTGCGAATGCTAATGTGCGGCTTGGCAGACGGCACAGAATTGATTTTTCCTATTATAATATTTACAGGAATAGCAATATGAGCCTTCAGGATTCGCTGCATTTCAGGGACAACACGTATTTCATCGGCTCGGATGTGTCTGCCTATTTGAACACGAATATTTTCCGCTTATCTTATGGATACGCTTTTCTATCAAATGAAAACTTGGAACTTGGCGCCTTGCTTGGTTTTCACGTTCTTGCCTTTGATATTGGCATGAAAATGCAGGGCGACAATGCAAATATTGAAATCAGCGATGATGCTAAATTCACGGCTCCATTGCCTGATTTGGGATTTTGGGGAACGTATGCTTTTCACAATCGTTGGGCGATTAGCGGCGAATTAAGCTATTTTGCTGTAAAAATTGATGGTATAAAAGGTGAAATATTAAATGCGGCGCTTGCCTTGCAATATCGTATAACTCGCTTCCTAGAAATAGACTTAGGATATACGAACTTTGATGTTATTATAAATATAGACAGAACTCATTTGCAAGGCGACTTCAATTGGAACTATAACGGTCCTTACATTAACCTTGCCTACAAATTTGGCAAATAGAATTTATGTTTATGGTAAGAATTTGGGATATAATATTGATGCAACATATTTATTGTTTTGTTTTTTATAATAAATCATATTTTAAATTATTACATTTGTAATACAACGGTTTTGTTTCTTTATTTAAATTTAAGGAAATTTTTTATGTATGATGATTACTCTTCGGTTGCTCAGATAAGCGATCCTGCAATGGGAATGTTTACTTTTGTTTTTTTCATGTTGTATCTCGCTATTGTTTGGGCGTACTGTATTCCTATGATTATAGGAATGTGGCAAATGTTCAAAAAAGCTGGATATGAAGGCTGGAAGTCATTAATTCCTATTTACAATAATTACATAATGTTGAAAATAGTAAGACGTCCTGCATGGTGGTTGATACTTTATTTAATACCATTTGTAAATATTATTGTTATGATTATAGTTTCGATTAATTTGTCGAAAGCGTTTGGCAAGGACCCTGTTTTTGCTGTAGGTTTAATTTTATTGCCTCCTGTTTTTTATTGCATTTTAGGTTTCGATAAATCTGTTTATACATTAAAAGCTAATAATCAGGACAATTTTGCAGATAGAAATTATAATAATTTTTAAAAAAAATAACAATACAGATACGATTTATTAAAAAATATTCATAAATATATAAAAATACAGTATGATGAACACAGATATAATTGATAACAAAGAAAAACATCAATATGAACTGCATGTTGGCAAATACATGGCAAGAATTAGATATAATAAAAATGATTCAGGTGAGATACAATTGACGCACACAGAAGTTCCTGCAGCATTGCAAGGGCAGGGCATTGCCGGAGCGCTGGCAAAAGGAGCGCTAACCATAATCAGGCAGGAAGGCTTAGCAGTGATTCCAATATGTCCTTTTATCATCAAATACATGGAAAAAAATCCCGAATGGAAGGATATAGCAAAGAAAGATGTGTAGAATATACATCTATCCTCCAGTAAATTAACAATTTAGCAGGCAATGCCATTTCATTTAACAAAACATGTTGAACATCAGAAAACAGGTCGTGCCTCATAAATGTTGATTAATATATTTTCATTATCTTTGTTTTTGTAACAATAATACGAAATTAATGTTGATTAATATATTTTCATTATCTTTGTTTTTGTAACAATAATACGAAATTTTGGATATATGAAAGACAGGAATATAAAAAAAAGGCAGGATGTATTCTTGCCATTTTTTTTCAAATCAATCTACATAACTGCTTGCTTTCAATGTATTATTTATCCAGTGTAACGGTTTGTAAAGTCGTTACCTTACCTTTTGTTACAGTTACACCCTGCAGCACATAATCCGTATATCCTGTACCATCATTTGCATCATAAATAACTTTCCATGAAGAACTTGCAGGCAAGCCGGCAATTCTAAAAAATCCATTAGCTTGCATAGCACCCAACCAAGAAACTACATTCTTTGGGGTCTGCAATTTAGTATTTATAAGTTGTTGATTTATAAGACGGTTATCTGATATTATTCTATCCATACTTTTGTCGATTATTGTAATTGCAATATAAACAAATTGAGGGGATTAAGTAGTATGATATAATGCTGTTATATATATATAATTTATGAATATTTATTAATAAATTGCATCTGTATTGTTATTTTTTTAAATTATACTTTATTTTTAAATTATTTTGCTTCATATCATCTAAAGAGGCAAAGTATCTTTTCCAGCCCGGACAAAAATTTATATGCCATCTCCAGAACCTGCCCAATAATGATTTGGGTGCTTTATCATGCCTTGCGCGTATTGGGCATTGTTCGCAATTATGTTGTTTTGCCATAAATTATTTTAAAACTACTTCTATATTTGGATTAATTTGTTTTAGATGATTAATAAATTCTATTTTATCTTCCGGCGAAATCACTACCGTTTCTCTATTGCTGTAAATAGCAAGCCTGTCATAAGATAGAGTCGCTGTATTCAGGTCATTAATGTAATCGTGTGTTTCAACTATTTTTTTAATTTTATCAATTTGGACGGTAATATTAATGATAAAACCAGCTCTTACAAATAAATTATTTCCATCAATCACATAATATGTTGTGCGAAATGAGTAAGCCATAAATATAATTACAACAGCAATTATTGCCAAGCTAACCCATGCCTGAAGGATAATCAGCGCTATTGATATGCATGCAAATATAATCGCAACAATTACAAAAGGTGTTTTTCCTACTTTTGATTTATATTTTTTCATAGCTTTAATTTAACAATATTTATGAATATTTTTTCATAATTTCATGCAATGATTAACTTAAATATTACCATCTCCTGCTTAAAATCTGTATTGCAGACCGCCACTAAATACGTTGAATTTGCTGAGGCTATAATCAAGATAGAGCGTAACGGGACCGATGTTTTTGGAAACGCCCAATACCCACTTTATATGGCTGTCCTTAGCATTGACTATTGAAGTTTGCGGCTCGGTGTCGCCCGGATATTCCGGCGGATCTACTATATACTCACCCGTTACAGGGTCTTTGGTTACCAAACCTATCTGTCCCTGCATCTCAATAGGCAAGGTATAGGTATAACTGCCGCTTATGTCAATATTGTCATAGCTTATGCCTGTATATGCCTCTATTATGTTATTAAAATTTTTGCTTGCATGCACGTTCACCGTAAATATATTGGCATTAGCAACAAGCTCAGCTTTGGTTACCCCAACAGTGTTCACAAGCTTCGTTTTTTGATATACCGCCTGCACAGCCAAATCAAACGGCGCTATATTCGGGCGCTTGGCGATATTGCCATCACGGTTGCTATCTTCATAAAAATATTGAGATATGCTATGCTTCACACCTAACCCCCAAAATTCAAACTTACCGATATACTGCCCAAGGTCTATACGAGGCACAAAACGTATGAGCAGCTCCGTCCCAAACAGCGAACCAACTTCAAGCTGCGGCACACCCGCAATTATAGTGTTAATATCGCCTCCCGCAAACAGCGTGAAATTTTCAGGCAAACCCATCACCGCATTTTCTATCTGACTGGCAATCTCAGGGTTAACTTGCTTTAATTGCTTCATAATAATGTTATCATTGACCAGTTCGAGCATGACATCATGCGGCAGATTCAAATCCGTTTGCAGGTTGCCAAGCGACGTGGAGGCTTGCGTAGGTGGAATAATCGTCTTGTAAGTTACAACGCCGTCATAAATCAGCGTTTGCAAAAGATAATTCAGTAACCCTACAGTATCTTTAATATTTATACTCATTGTGGGATAGAGCGTGAAAGAGGCATATTTTAGAATTTCATTGGGATCCATTGGCTGCATAGGGAATTGCGGCGTAAATGTCTTCATATCGTTGCTTACAAAGCCAAGCATGCCGTTCAGGCTTAGTCGGAAGTAGGGTTTATTTACCTTGCGCGGCACGTATGCAGAGTGATAGAATGCCGCATTGGACGTCGCATTAACCACGCGCACAGTAGGGGCAAGGAATGGCTGGGCGTTTAAATCAAACAAATCTTTGCTGAAGGCGCGGCACAGCGGCACAACATAGCCATTCTCAGGCAGTGCATATACATGTGCATACATGCCCACAGTCATCAACATCATCAGAATAATTTTTTTCATTAATTCACATTAAAAAGCAGTTACATAACTCCGACAAATTTAACCAATTTTTTTCAAAAAACCACGAACAGATACATTTATGAATATTTATTCATAAATCATGAATTTCTTTGGTTAGCAATGTAAAAATCATTAATTTGGAATTATTTTTTATATAATACAAAAAGAAGCCTGTGAAATATATATTACTTATAATTTTTTCGATTCTTCTTTTCGCCTGTGATAGCAATTATAGTAACCCTTATAATATAGGCAACTTAATGGATATGTATGAAAATGATGGCTGGACGATATACGATAGCGACAACAACAAAGATGGCGATTTTGTTTATTCAACCATTACCTGCATGGCTGTTGATGCGAAAAATAATGTTTGGGTAGGATGTAAAGGTAGTTTTGGTCAAGGTGTTCGCATGTTTGATGGGCATAAGTGGACGATTTATAATAGAGATAATACTCCTATAAAATCTAGTGTATATTGTATATTTATTGTATAATCAAGACAATAAGTGGTTTGGAACTGGTTTAGGATTATATAAATTTGATGGCACTAATTGGTCTGTCATATATGATGGCGGAATAATTGGAATTGAAAACTATATATTTCACGACTATACCACCACAAACGTTGCTGTTGATAAAAACGGTACTGTTTGGGCTGTTTCAAGCCATGGATATTTAAAGAGATTTGATGGTGTAAATTGGACGGAGTATTACTTAGGCATTAGGAAAGGTCCTGAAAGCCACATGTTTTATAACGTTACAATAGATGATGATAATAATGTGTGGATTAATTCATCTCGCGGGCTTATGATATTTGATGAGAAAAATTGGAAAATGGCGAAAAAATATAATAATGAACCTTATGATATTTTCGCATTTGATACAACGACGAATTGCCAATTTATTAACGAAACCAACAGTAAATGCGGGAGTTTGATATATATTGACAGGCATAAAAGGAAGTGGTTTACATCTTCTGAAGGCATTACAAAGTTTGATGGTGCAACATGGACAACATATAATATATCAAATAGCGGACTTCAATCTAACTCAATACTGCAAGTCGTTGTAGATAAGGAAGATAATGAGTGGTTTATATATAATAATGGTTATAATAATGCGTATGGGACAACACGGTTTGACGGCAAAAACTGGGTAACATATACAATGCAAAACAGTGGCATTGGCGGGAATAAAGTTGTTGCCGTAGCTATTGATTCGAATAATTACAAATGGTTTGGTATAGATGACAACAGTATGAGTCCAGTACGTGGTATATCTATTCTAACCAAAGAACCGCATATCATGCAATAACTGCATATTTATGAATATTTTTTAATAAATTATAGATAAACGATGTATAAAATAGCTTTAATAATATGCTTGGCATTCATTATTACCAATATAGCCATTGCACAAGAGGAAAATGCCTTCAGCGATGCGGTAGTTGCAAATGATAGCCTTGAACTGACACAGGAGGAAATAGAAAAAGTATTATCATGGCGAACGCCTGCTCCTCCTTCGCGGCTGGGCGCTGTTATCGGTTTGCAAATACCGGAAAATAGCGGTTTTAGCAATGGCTTTGGCATTACGGCATATTATCACCAAACATTGAGCAAATATTGGTTTATGTCTTTTAATACAGGATATAATTATTATTCCATAAGGGAAAAACAACATTACACTTATGCAATTATCAGAGAAGACTCTGGTTATGTATTCATAGACAATACTGAAGAAGGCAGTGTGTCAGACATACCTGTTTCATTAGGATTTAATGTATTTTTTACTCAAAAAGGCGTACGCCCTTATATAGGTGTAGAGTTTGGAGCTATATTCAGAATATATAACACACACACGGTTATAGATGGCTATGATGCAATCGTTAACAATACTTATAGTAGAGATATTTATCCATTACTTCTATTTCCGATATTAGGCTTTTCAGCACCTGTCTCGCCTCAACTATCTATTGATGGAAATGTTAAAATTAACTTATTTCAAGAAGATAGCGAATATATTGGCAGTGTTAATATTGGGGTATCTTATTCATTTCCATAATAAATAAAGCATCTTAAAAAAATATAAACACAAGGGGAAAATATGTATAAGAAATTTTTATTTATTGCAGTCATTGCATTGTTTATTAAAAATAATTCATTTTCACAACAAACAAATACTTCCGATTATGAGCCTGCGGTACGGGATACCATAAAGCTAACATCAATAGAAAGGAAAAAAATATTGAGATCGCGTGCACCGCAACCCTTATCTCGCATTGGCGGCACGATAGGTTTACAAATTATTGATGCCAATTGGAATAATGGTTTTGGTGCTGCTGTTTTTTATCATCATACCATTTCCCGCAGCTGGTTTGTATCGGCAAATATTGCATATAATAATTATCCATTTGAAGTTACCGAAGCTGGTAAACGGCTAACCGCCAATATTTCAAGTCTTCCGATAACATTAGGCATCAATCTGTTTCTATCTCATAAAGGCTTGCGACCATATTTAGGTTTGGAGTTGGGATATATGGATAATAAGGGTAATGTTATGGATGTATCTTATATATCGTCTGCAGATATACCTGTTATATTTGTTCTTGGCTCGTCATTGCCTGTATCAAAATATATTGCTATTGAAAGCAACATCAGGTTTGTTAACACTCTTTTCGGTGGCGACTTGCCCTTCGATTTATTCAACACAGGTCTGAATATAGGTGTATCATATATGATACCATAGACAGTTTTATGAATATTTTTTAATAAAAGACACGTATTGCGTCTGTTCATAAAAATCAAAATCTCTTGAAGTTAAAAAAAATAAATTTTGAAAATATTTTGCTTTGTTAATTGAAATAATAGAAGTAAATTTGTAGTCTTTTTTAAGCAAACTTTTGATAATTTTAGTATATTCTAATTCATATAAAGATGGAGGTTTTTTTTGAAAAAACATTTAGGAAAAATTGCACTTATTGTATTGCCAATACTTGCATCATTAATCCTACTTTTCCCAACCTATAATGCAAGCAGGATAGAGACCAGGGAAAAAGAGGCATTAGAGCAAGCAAACAAGGCGGGAACAAGCGAAGATTCTTTGCAAATTATGGATAATTTTTATCGTGCATACGGTGAAGATTTGATTTCTGCTAAAAAAAATCGGCTGAAACTTGGGCTTGACCTTCGCGGCGGTATGTATGTTACGATGGAAGTTGATATTGTCAAGCTAATTGAGGAGAGCGCTCAGTCGGAGGCGATTGATGAAACTTTTACCGAAATAATCAGCAAAACCTATCAGGAAGCAGAACATTCTGAAGAGTCTGCTATTGATATTTTTTTGAAGAACTTTGATGCGATTGCCCGCCCCAAAGGGAAATCACTGCTAAATTATTTTGAAACAAATGATTTTCGTGATATTTCTGAAGAGAAAATTATTGAGAAACTTCAAACTAATGCCGATCAGGCTATAGATCAGGCGCAGGAGGTTATCCGCCAGCGTATTGACCAATATGGCGTTAGCGAACCCAATATTCAAAAAAGTGGTGCAAGACGTATAGTGCTTGAATTGCCGGGTGTACAAAACCGCGGTGAAATGATGAGTTTGCTTCAGACAACTGCACGCCTTGAATTTAAGCTGGTAAAAAATGATGAAGAGATTGTTAAGGCATTTAACAAAATTGATAAATATTTAGTCCAGAAAAGCAGAATAAAGCAAGGGCTCGCTCCGGAAGAAGAGATTACGCCAGCCGGCACTGCTTCGGACAGCACTGCAGCTGCTGCGGATACTGCGAAAAAGGATACAACGCTTGCTGCCAATAATGCTAAAACAGGAGATACAGCTTCTGGAGATATAGCGCAGGCAGATTCAGCAAAAGCTCCGGATTCAGCAAAAAAATCCAATAATCCTTATGAAGGCTTGTCGGATGAAGAAGCACAAAAGAAATACCTTGCTGACCACCCTTTCACTTCAATGTTTTCAACTTTCTATTTGCAAGGTACCGGCGAACAAGCCCAAGTGGTGAATTTCGGCTACATGAATGAAGATATTCCAGAAGGCAAGTATACATTTAGAATACTCAAAGATTCTATGAATATGTTCTTGCTTATGTTGCAGCGTCCGGATATTAAGTCATTTTTGCCAATAGATATACAGATTGCTATCAACGCCAAGCCTGATGAAAGATTTATTAAACAGGCTAATGTTGAAATATATGATTTCTATGCCTTGAAAAAAGATGCAGAGCTTACAGGCGATGTTATAACAGATGCAAGAGCTACTTTTGACCCGACGACCAATTCACCGGTAGTGTCCATGCAAATGAATGCCGACGGTGCCGAAAGCTGGGCAAGAATTACCGGCGCCAATGTTAATAAGCAGATAGCTATTGTGCTTGATGACAGAGTATATTCTGCTCCCAATGTTATTAATAAAATACCTAATGGAAGTTCGAGCATAACAGGTATGGCAAACGCCGAAGAGGCACATTTGCTTGAAATTGTACTCAAGGCTGGCGCATTAAAAGCGCCTGTTCAGATTATAGAAGAAAGGCTTGTTGGTCCTTCTTTAGGTGAAGATTCTATTAATAGCGGGCTTATGGCAAGTGTCGTTGCGGCATTGCTTGTGATTATATTCATGCTGGTATATTACTCCATTGCAGGCATTGTGGCTGATATTGCCGTGATAATAAACGTATCTGTCATCCTTGCTGTGCTTGCAGCATTGGGCGGAACGCTTACGCTACCCGGTATTGCAGGTATCATATTGACAATCGGTATGGCAGTGGATGCTAACGTGCTTATAAATGAACGTATTAGAGAAGAGTTGGCAAGCGGACGCTCTGTGCGTGCTGCTGTCGATGAAGGCTATAAGAAAGCTATGAGCGCCATCCTCGACTCCAATATCACGACCTTTATCACCGGTTTGGTGCTATATTACTTCGGTAGCGGTCCTATACAAGGCTTTGCCCTTACATTAATGATAGGTATCCTTGCAACACTGTTTACAGCTATACTTATAACAAAGGCTATTTTTGAACTGATGATCAGTAAAAATAGCTCCGTCAGTTTTGGACAATCTAAACATTCTAATAACTAATAAGGAAGGAGAAGATATAAATGCAATTTTTTGGAAAAACGAATTTTGATTTCTTATCTAAGAGAAAAATATTTTTAACATTATCAGTAATAATAATCGTTGCAGGCATTGCAACAGTTGCACTTATTGGTTTAGACTATGGTATTGATTTTGAAGGCGGTACAGAGCTTGCTGTACAATTTGAAAGCCACGTGGAAACGGAACGCATCAGGGAAGCTGTTGAATCATTGGGTATTGAAGGCACGGAGATTAAATCTTTCGGCGAAGAAAACCAGTTTATCATACGTATAAAGCAATCGGCAAATACTCCCAAAGAAATAGGCGAAGCCATTGATAAAGCGATACCTGAAGTGAAAATGAATGTGCTGAAAATGGATCAAATAGGTCCTAAAATGGGTGCTGAATTGCGTACGCAGGCATTTATAGCGGTTGGTATAGCATTAATAGCTCTGCTTATATACATTGCGTTTAGATTTGAGTTTGTGTTCGGGCTTGGTGCGGTTATTGCGATTTTTCACGATGTAGTTATCTCATTTTCTGTTGCTGTTATTTTAGGCAAGCTGGGAGTATTCAATATGGAAATTAATCAAAGCATACTCGCTGCAATGCTTACCGTAATAGGTTATTCTATCAATAACACCGTGATTATATTCGACCGTATTCGCGAAGAATCTGAAATAATGAAAGGCAAAGGAATATTGGAAATTGCGAATAAAAGCATTAATGACACGCTAAGCCGTACTATTATCACGGTATTAACAGTATTAATCGTGCTCTTTACACTCATCCTGTTCGGCGGACCAGTGCTGAAGCCATTCGCAATCGTTATGACGCTTGGTACTATTTTTGGTGTATATTCATCAATCTACATCTCCACTTCATTTGTTGTCTGGCTCACAGAACGCAGGAAGAATGCAGTTGTAAAGAAATAATTCCGCATTGTGAAATAAAAAAAAGTCTGTTTTCCGCAGGCTTTTTTTTTATTTGCTTATAATCCAAATTCCTTGTATAAATTAACTGTAAATGTTAGCGGCATAATCGTAATTGCAGATACTTTTCTCTTCCTTTTTTTTTGCTAAAAATTGGCTTAATGGACAAAAATTAATGGTATTATCATGTCTTTTTCTTTCTATATATTCAAAAATAATTGCTATTGTGGTAGAGAGTCCGATGGGTTTTTATTGAGTATCGCTGCAGCATTATCGTCTTTATCCGTTATCACAATTTCAACCCTGCGGTTCTTTTCTTTGCCAGCTTCGGTGGCATTATCCGCAACCGGTCGCTGTGCCCCAAAAGACCGTATGGCAATATCATGCTCCGGCACCCCGTTTCGCATAAGCTGATATGCCACCGCCAACGCCCTTGCCATCGATAGATGCCAATTGGATTCATACCGCATCGACCGCAAAGGCGTTGCATCGGTATGTCCATCAATATTTATCTGCTTATTAATCAGTTTCAGGCTGTTAGCTATTGAATCCAAAACAGTTACAGCTTCCGCCTGCAATTCAGACCTGCCCGAAAGAAACAACAAGCTTTCATTTAATGTTATCTTGAATCCCTTATTTGTAACATCAAAATTAATTTTTTTATCCGTAATCAGGTTCTTAAGAGCACTTTGCGTTTCATTGCGTATAAGCTCAATGCTTTTATTGTTTTTATTGGTCATGAGAATAGGCGGCGGCGGCAGTGCCAGCGAATTAGTGTTCGGTACAGCCATTTTATCCGCTTTTTTTTCATTGCTTTCAATCGGATTAAATACGTTGCTCATGGCGGCGGCAACTTCGCGGTACTTCGCCAAATCAACTTGGGAGGTAGCAAATAAAATTGCGAACAGCCCCAGAAGCAGCGTCAAAAGATCTGCATAAGTTATTAAATACCTATCAGTATGTACTTTTTGGTTTTGTATTTTTTTCTTTTTCATACTTCTTTATTCAGGTGGTATAAGATATTATCGGTATAATAACCCCATGCTTTAATTATAGCTTAAGTGCGGCAGGCAAGTGCTGTCATCCTGTTTCGGTAATGGTAGACTCCAATATTATTGTTGCCAGACAATCCCAATCAGCATAGTTCCCTGCTATTCTACAAATCCATTGGCTTCAGGTTGTGAGGTATAATTAACTGGGCTTCGGTGGCATCCTGAATGTCTGCCAGTGAAAAATCAGGATGCAGCTCCCGCAAAATAATACCGTCGGAGATAATATCCATAACCCCCATTTCCGTAATGATTTTATTGACTTGGCCTGCGGCGGTTAATGGCAGGGTACAGGCTTTCAGTATCTTCTTATTGCCGCCAGCGGTGTGCTCCATCGCAAGTATTACCTGCCTTGCCCCAGCCAGCAAATCCATTGCACCGCCCATGCCGGGAGTTTTTTTGCCCGGAATCATCCAATTGGCAAGGTTGCCTTTCTCATCGACCTGCAACGCTCCAAGTATTGATATATCAACGCGTCCGCCACGAATGATAGCAAAAGAAGCTGCGCTGTCGAAAGTGGAAGCGCCAGGCATAGCGGTAATAAATGCGCCGCCTGCATTCGTAAAGTGAGGGTCTTCGCTGCCTTGATTCGGCGTTGGTCCCATGCCAAGCAGCCCGTTTTCCGATTGAAATATTACATGCACATTTTCAGGTAAGTAGTTAGGTATCAGCGTTGGCAGACCAATGCCGAGATTAACCACATAGCCATCTTTAATTTCTTTTGCCGCCCGCTTGGCAACAATTCCACGTATTTGATTTTTATCCATAGCATATTTATTAATTTTTCAACAATATACAAATATACAAAAAAAGCCTCTCACGATTTCCATAGATGAGGCTCTTGATTGCTGACTATATTTCTATTTATCATAAATAGCATGCTGCCTGTGGTTTGCTACTCAAGTTCACCAAACTGACTTGTGCCTGTAAGTTATTATAAAGCATAAACATAAATGACAGCATAATACATTTTGCTATAGTTTTCATTATTTAACCTCCTCAAAAACTGCACAGTTATACCAGTTTGAATCTGTGAGAAGTTCGCCCAAATCACCACAAGCGAACATTTGCGTTATTACACAATTTGTGTCAAAATAAAAGAAACCATCATCATAATAATAAAATTTTAATAAATTATCCTCAATCTTATAATCGGGAGAACCCGATGGATGATAATTATGACGCGGAGTATTTGGAAAAGAAGTATTTAAAAGATAACTATTGGGAAAAAGCAGCATATACGTCCCTATGTTATCCTCGTTCGCAGTAGGTGCAGGATGAGAAAACCATCTATTTGTATCTTTCAAATCAATTTGAAGTTGCATATAGTCTATTTTATCACCGTCAATTACGTCATGATTTTTGTTACTTATTCGCAATATTCCTGTTGTATTCGTTTCAAAATCCATTGTTGGAACGAATTTTGTGCATATATCATCGCCCACATATATGGGCTTTTCGACGCCTGTCTTTGTGTTCGTCAGCTTTATCAGCTTCCATTTTGTGCCAGTTAGTTCCATTGTTGTCGGATTATTGCCTCCATTGTTGCCGTCCGTACATCCTGCCGCCATTATCGCCACCAATGCCAGCATCGGCAGCCATTTCAAAATTTTTGTTGTCTTCATAATATCTCCATTTTCTTTTGTAGCAGTAATTATTCAAATATTAATATAATACATTTTTATTACAATGCAAGTAGTAATTTAAAAATTTATTTTGAAATAGATGCTTATATGCATGTTATAGATATATTTATGAATATTTTTTAATAAATGTTAATTTACCTGTATTCTTCTAGCTATTTCCTGAGCGATGAAAGATGCAACATCGTTGGCATACGAACCCATGCCGAAGCCGGCATCATAGCCCAATTCTTTGGCTAATTCATGAGATATGCGCGGTCCGCCGCATACCAGTATCACCTTGTTTCTAATGCCTTCTGCCTCCAAAAGCTCAACTAATTCCACCATGTTCTTGACATGCACATCTTTCTGAGTTACCGTCTGTGAGACCAGCAAAACATCGGCGCGCAGCTCAATTGCTTTCTGAATAAACGCTTCATTCGGCACTTGGCTGCCCATATTCAGTGCCTCGAACATCTCGTAGCGCTCCAAGCCATAATGCCCCGCATAGCCCTTCATATTCATAATCGCATCGATGCCGACCGTGTGCGCATCAGTGCCTGTACTTGCGCCAATAACAACAATATTGCGCCCTATTTCCTGTTTTATAAAGGCATCAATTTCGTGCATATCCCAAGTTATGCTCTCAACTTTCGGCACATCTATAGCGGTATAATCAATATTGTGCGTGCAGCAGCCATAACAATTCATAAAAGTGAAGCCTTCGTTAAGCTCTTTTGCAAAAGCGACTTGCGGATTATCGAAGCCCATTTTCCGCATTAGTTCCTTGGCGGCTTCAAATGCCTCATCCCCATAAGGCACAGGTAGAGTAAAACTTAGCTGCACCTTGCCATCGTTCATGGTGTCGCCGTATGGCTTAACTTTAGTTAAATCTAATGTTTGGTCATAGGACTTAGCGTCCATTGAATATAATCCAGTACTCATATTTTATTCCATAATTTATTAATTTTTTTTTAACAGCGGTTGAATTTGCAAATTCATGCTTCCTGAAATTTATTCTTTCAATCGAAGTATTATTTCGATATATAGATAAAAAAACTTTCATTAATGTAAATTCAAAAATGAAAGCTTTCAGTTAATTTATTAATATAGAATAGCAAAACCCGCTTATATATGCGATACTCCTCTATCATCGGAATATTTGAACTTCAACCTGCCCTCATATATCTCTTTCATCGCAATAAATGTAGCTTTGGGCAACCTCTCGAAATCCTTGCTAATTGAGAGCTGGTCGGGATTTGTTTCTTCAAATTCTTCAGTAGATGGAAGAATATCCTGCATACGGTGCCGAAGCTCATATCTGATATCATCATTAATTTGGCGTGAGCGAAAACCCATCGCGACGATTGATTGGTATATGGAACCTTTTTCAGATTCCTTCATTTTAACTTTAATGGGATTAACTATATACTTTGCCATATTTCAGCCTTTTTCAACGGTTAACGTATAAAACTACAAATATAGGCTTTTTTTAGGACACCGCAAAATATGGAGCGGTATTTATGAATTTTATTCCCTTAATGTTTTTTCATAGTCTGCAAGAAATTTTTCAATACCGGCGGTTGTGAGCGGATGAGCCAGCGATTGCATCAAAACCTTGTATGGCACAGTAGCAATATGGGCGCCTGCTTGGGCTGCATCCACAATGTGCTGCGGATGGCGGATAGATGCCGCTATCAGTAAAGCATCATAGCCTTGTATGTCCCAAATTTCACAAATTTGAGTCAAAACCTCATTGCTTGAAACGGCAATATCGTCCAACCGTCCCATGAAAACTGAGACATAGCTTGCACCGGCGTTCGCTGCTGCAATTGCTTGAGTTGGAGAAAATACCAAAGTCAGATTGACAGGGATTTCACGCTTGGCAAGTTCGCTTGTGGCTGCCAGACCTTCAGGCATCATGGGGATTTTGATTGTTGCCTCTGGGCACCAGGAAAGTATCTCCTCGGCTTCACGTATTATTTCCTTGGATTTCATAGAGTTAACCTCAATAGATAGGTGCCCGCCGACAAGTTTGTGGATTTCAAGCAATCGCTGTTTGACGTCAATTTTTGGGTCTTCCATTGCCAATAGAGATGGATTCGTTGTTACGCCCGAGATGAATCCTAATGCTGCAACTTCTTTAATTTGATTAATATTAGCGGTGTCTAAATAAAGTTCCATTTTTATTTCTTTAGATTTATGAATATTTTTTAATAATTGTTTCGTATTTTATTATACCCCTTCTCGCCGAACGGTTGCAATTCTTCCAAATACATTGTTTCTAATTCCCTTATATCCTTAGTATAATTTTTTTTGGGGTCAAAATCCTTTATGTTGAGAGTATCAATTATCCCATAAGCAAAATTGCTTTCTCCAAGCTCATTCCAATCTTTTTGCAATTCAGCGTTCGGATGTGTATTGGTTTCGAGCTGCATTTTCTGGGAATTCCATTTGACATCCAGATTCGGACTGCTTCCTATAAATATCTTGCCATTTTTTAGATTTTCAATCTTAAACACGCCCATCGGATGTCTTTTGTTTTTATATTCTTCTTTCAACTCTTTTTTTGTTTTCATTTCCTCAAATATAACATAATTTTACGATATAAATACATGCAAGGGAAAGATTGCATATTTGATGTTAAATACTCTCCATCGTTCTAACTGAACTAATATGCTCATGAAATCAGGTATACGATTGCGCCAATTCCCCCTAAATCCCCTAAAGGGGACTTGGAGGATATATGATTTTTAAGCCCCTTTATGGGTTTGGGGTTATGGGGCATGCTCTCTTGTTAGAGATGGATAATGAATAATTTTTCATAAATACATCATACCCTTACTTCGCCACGACAAATTTATCTGTAAACTTTTGCTCGCTTGGGGTGAGCATTTCGATGATATAACTGCCGTTGCCTAAGCCGGTTGTCGAGAACTTGAAACTATGTGTATGCTCGTCTTTGTTCGACATTTTGAATGCTTTTAATGAGCTTATATTGCCTTGCAAATCAATAATATTTAATTCATAATTGCCAAGCTCTATGGTTCTGCAAGTTACTTCTAATTCTGAAGTTACAGGGTTTTTAACAACTCTTATGCTTGGCGAATATGGCAATACATCTATCAGCCTCTCGCCGCCTTCACGACATATATCAAGCGTGATATAGCCATTTATCGTGTCTAATTGCTCTAACTTTATATTATCCGAGAAGTTAACCTCCTTTATGACAATGCTCGAGCTGTCAATATCGCCCAAAAGCACATCGCCTTTGAGCTTGCATAATAGCGCTTCTTTGCCTTCGACCAGCTCAGGTAGCTGTATATTCGTAAGTGCTATATTTCGCATGTTGTTAGCAATTGTGCTTGTTGCATTCGTTGGAGAGTATATATTTCTGTCCATCTCTATAACTAATTTATTTATATACAGGTTAGAGGCTGCTACGTCTTTATCCGCTGTGATATATATTGGTATTTCGTAATTTGCCGCATTCGGGCTGACTAATTTATGCTCGCTTGCTCGAATTATAAATGTTGCTGATGGCATTGGAGAAGCTTCAAAATTCGCTATTAACACGCTGTCTTTTATGATGGTTACGCTATCTATTGCATTCACAGATATAACGTTGCCGGCTTCGTCAGTCCAATTTATGAATAAATATTCATTATTTGCAATTGCTTCTATTTTTATCTTATTTCCACAAGCGTATCTACCTGAAATAGATGCACTTCCACCTTCGACAGGCTCAGGCAACAGAGTTAGGTTAAAGCTGTCTCGCACAAAATCTACATGAATTGTGCCGACTTTACCCGCTGGAAAGCTGTAAATATCGGCTACTCCAATGCTAACACCATCGACCAATACGTCAGAAATTTTGTAGCAATTTTCTGGTTTTATCACAAATACAGTTTCCTCCGTTGCACACATTGAAATTATTACATTGCCCTCTGGCGTAATCGTACCGCCTTTACTTGCAGATGATTTTATAACTCCGCCCGAAATATGGGTAAGCGATAAAACTGGGTAACCATTATTTTTAAATGGAGTTATATCCTGAAACCACGGCTCTGGCTGTTGCCCGTTATTTATCATTCCAACAAATGAAAAATTTTTCATTTGTTGTTCTGTCATTTTGGTTATGCCTGTTTCGTTTCCCGTAAAATTGCCTTTTGGAGCTGACAGGTCTAAGTAATAACAATTGGTGATGGTAACTGGCTTATCAAAAGGATTATTTCCAATAATAGCAAAGGAATGAATACTATTGTAGGTTTGTATAATTCCCACATTGTAACAATTACTTATAGATACAAGTGTATTGCCATTAAGACCACCAACAATTCCTGCGGCTCCACCGTTACGCACTATTTCTCCTGCATTATAGCAATTGTTTATAGAGCAAAATTCACCAACAGGTGTAGAGATAATTCCCCCTGGATCACGCCCTTCAATTTTTCCTGCATTGTAACAATTATTTATATATCCTGAGTGTATGCCTATAATTCCGCCTGAATTTCCTTTATTGTTATTTGTAAATATATTTCCCGAATTATAACAACCCGAGATATTCTTACAATCATCTTCTTCTATTGTTCCGCTTGTATTGCTTTCACTACTGCCAGCAATACCACCAATAACAAACCCCCAGCTATCCGTTTCTCCATTTTCTTTTACAGTGATATTTCCTGTATTGCTACAATTAATAACATCACCAACAAGGCGACCCACAACACCTCCTAATCCCGTATATTCGCCAACTCCTACAACATCTCCTTCACCTTCTACTAAAATATTTCCTGTATTATGAGAATTAATTATCTTACACTTTGAAATTTTTGTTCGTAAAATTCCACCAACGCCATTAGTTCCAGCAACACCACCTATATTACTCCAATTTATTTTAGAATTTATTGTAATTTCACCTAAATTTTTACAATTTTGAATGCTACCTAAATTTTCTCCACAAATTCCACTGATATTTGAATAACCAACCATATCTTCTACATAAATGCTAACATTAGCATTGCAACTGTCAATTGTACCCAAATTAATACTTGCAATGCTACCCAAACAGATATGCTGATAATTGATATGTTTTAAAGATATGCTACCATTGATATTCAAATTTTTAACAATACTGTTTTTCCCTGTAAAACCAAATAGTCCAAGATATGAAGATTGTTGTGATGTTTCATTTGTTCCAATAATATCAATATTGAAGTTATTAATAGTATAGTTTTTTCCGTCGAATTTTCCATCAAAAATCAATTTTATACTGTCTAAGTAAGTGCTATCGTACAAATAAATTTCCGTATCAAAACTTGTGGGTTTCCAATTATGAATATTTTTCATATCAATATCATTTGTCATTATAAAGTATGTATTTTTATAAGTATTTCCAGAATTTACATCATCTCGTAATTTAACCAAATCATTGAGGTTAGCTATTTGATATGGATCGGATTGTGTGCCGCTGCCGCCGGAGAATTGAGCAAAAACGGAAAGGCTTGATAATAAAAATATAATAAATACATATATAGTTTTCATAGTGTTACCTTTTTATATAAAAATGCATGGGTTCAAAACATGAACCCCTACGGTGAATGAAAAAAATTATTGTTTCATAAATTTTCGTATAGCTATATCATTACCAGAAGTAATAACAATTGTGTACATTCCTGTCGCCAACTGTGAAAGATTGTTCATGTTTAATACCGTTTCGCTATTAGCATTTACATATTCGTCTGTCATGCTCATTACTTTTGCACCTGTAACATCGTAAATTGCGATGCTTGCGTAACCTGCTTCAAGTGTAGTAATTTTTAAGTTTGCTTCATTCGTAACAATAGATGGAAATACTTCGCTGATGCTGAAAGTTCCAGCATTAGACAATAAATTCATTTTCATAAATGATGTTGATAATTTAAGGGGTATATCTTTTCTAACACCATTTAATATAGCAGACATAGTGGTTGCTGTTTCGCCAAGTGGGCTTATCCACCAATCAGCATTATTAGCATCTTGCCATACATTCGTACTTACAGAGCTCCAATTTACTCCATTTTGTCTTGGACATCTATATTTATAGCTTACTCCATTTGACTTATTATTGTTAGATAGAAATAATGGAGTAGCAGCAACATACCGAATATTAGAATTAATTGTAGTTATTGTAGGATAAAGCCCAGTATTAGTTGTAAAAATGCCACCTAACTGCGACAAACCACCCCCAATCATATCAACTGTTGATTTTCCTTCTGCATAATCTGCGTAGTCTTGATTATTTACTCCATTTGCCCTATAAGTACACATTTGATTATCATAGTAATTATATATAATTGTATTGTTTGAAGATGGACCCACTCCATATTGTATATAGCCAACTATTCCACCTGGATAGGTAGTTCCATTAACAACACCAGTAGATACACAATACATTATTTCACTTACACTGTTAGCGCCTCCACCTACAACACCACCTACGTAAGAAACACCATCAATATAACCAGCATTGATACATTTTTGTACTGATGAACCTTCAATATAACCAGCAATACCGCCTGTATAATTAGCAGAACCTTTTATTTTTCCAGTATTTATGCACAGGCTAATGCCTTCATAAGTAAAGTATGTGTCATTTCCTACAATACCTCCTACTTTAGATTTTCCTGTAACATTGGCAGCATTTCCACAATTTTTTAAAAAATAGTCAACTTTATATCCAACAATTCCACCAACGTTATTTCCATTTATACTTGCAATATTTGCACAAAGGTTTGTACAATTTTCTATTTTTGAGAGATTTGATTTTCCAGCGATACCACCAACGTTGTCAAGAGTAGTAGTACTATTAGCAGTTGTAACAATAACGCCATTACCTTTAATAGTTAAATTTTTGATAGTAGCTGAACCATTAGCAACAAGTGCTCCTATTGAGCTAAATAAGCCATTACCAGAATTCATGATATTCACAGTAATAGTATAACCTTTTCCATCAAAAGTACCATTAAATTGAGGCTTCGCTTTAGTTGCAGTTATTGAAGAAGTCAGCAGATTAACAGTTTCTCCATTATAAGTTTTACCATCAATTACAAAAGCATCCCATTCTCCTTGATTACGAATATCAATAGCAAACGCATTCACCGTAATGCCCATCATTATTGCCACCATCATAGCTGCCAGAAGGGCAATTCTGGGGCTTTTATGCCCGTCCCTCCTTTCTGCATAATGTTTCGCACTTGTCTTAACTGTTGCCGAAGCAACTCCGTTTTTTGAAAGATTTGCTTTCATAAAATCCTCTACAAAATTTAAAGTTTTA
>JAVBOP010000219.1:0-2975 GCA_031550405.1 Kapaibacterium sp. (SeqCode) | reverse complement strand
AGACGGTAATTTAACAGACTGGTGGACTAAAGATGATGCAAAACGCTTTGCAGAAAGAGCAAACGTTTTTGGCGCTCAATACGTTGCACATAAATATCCTCAATTAGGTGAAAATGTTCATATTAATCCTGAATTGACAATGGGTGAAAATATTGCTGAGTTGGGTGGCGTTACTATTGCTTATGCTGCAATACAAAAAGCAAATCAGCCAAAAGATGCGATTGATGGTTTCACACCTGACCAGCGTTTCTTCTTAGCTTATGCACAGGTTTGGAGAATCAATACACGAGATGAAGCATTATCAAGCCGTTTGAAGGACGATCCTCATTCACCCGGCGATGCACGTGTAAACGTTATATTACCTAATATTCCACAATACTACACAGCATTCGATATTAAGGAAGGTGAAAAAATGTATCGCAAGCCAGAAGATCGCGTTATTATCTGGTAGAAAGACAGATCCATATTTATTCAAGCTCCTGCTATTTTCACATAACAGGAGCTTTTTTTATTATTTATGAATATTTATTCATAAATATAGCTAAACTTGTTTCTGAAATTGTCATTTTTTCATTTTCAATCGCTCAAAGCCTGCCTGCGGTGCCACTTCATGCTCGGAAGAGGAAAAAAAGACAAACACACAGATTCAACACTACGATTTTCATGATATTTGATATGGATAAAAAATAGTATAATTCATAACAAAAAAAAGGGGACAGTAATTGTCCCCTCTAACTTATGAAAAAAAATATTATTGTTTGTTTGGTGTAACTATATTGAACCAAAACTCAAATTTATCCATCGCTGATAACATTTCATTGAATTTCTGAGCATTTCCATCTACTTTAATTTTACCTGATTTAGTTAAATCATCTATCTTAACAAGCCCACCTATAAGTCCATTAAATTCATCTTTTGTTAAAGAAATTGTTGCATCTGGTTTTTCAGATAACTTCTTTCTGTAATTCAAAACGCCATTTTTAATGCTAACTCCATATTGCTGTTTCACATCAGTGAAATTAAAATTTAAGGCAATATTTGCATTTGCAGCTTTCTGTCCATTAACCTGTATTGCCAAGAAATCTAAAAGCATATCTACAGGCATTGCCCTAACAACGTCAGGAGAACCGGGGTCCACAGTCTTTAGTTTTTGTACACCATCACGTAATTCTTTTGCACCTGATAAGTAAAAACCTCTCCATGTCGCACATTCCGCTTGGTATCCCATTTGCTCAAATGCAGCAGCTTGCAAGTCTTTTGCCTTTTTGTTATCAGGATCATTATATACAGCATGTTTCAAAAGTTCGGCTGCCCATTGATAATCACCATCATCATAAGCCTTTTTAGCCAAAGAAATCACTTTATCAGCTCCACCCATAGCTTCAACATAACGTTTAGCCCGTTCTACAGGTGTGTGTGGATGTAAATCAGCAGGATTGCCGTCAAAATAACCAAGATAGAAATTATATACCGCTCTTGCATTGTGGCTTATAGAGCCATAATAACCGCGTGTTGCCCAATTTTTAGATAATACAGGCGGAAGTTGCACCATATCACCTATTTCGTCCATCGTATAACCCTGATTAGCCAAATGCAATGCCTGATCGTGAATATAGCGGAAGGCATCACGATATTTTTCAAGATGTTCAACTATGCGTGCATTGCCCCAAACAGGCCATGTATGAGGTGCGAAAAATACCTCTGCTTTATCTCCCCACATATCCAATGCTTCATTGAGGTATTTAACCCAAGCACTGACATCGCGAGTTTTGGCACCACGTAATGTATAGAAATTATGTAGGGTATGACAAGCATTTTCAGCTGTACAAAGTGCCTTATATTTAGGGATATAGAAGTGCATTTCGGAAGGAGCTTCTGAACCCGGAGCCATTTGGAATTCGAATTCTACTCCGTCAATAGTCATTTTTTGTCCTGTATGAGAAATAATATCAGTTGGAAGTAACAGTGTTACAGAGCCGGAATATCCAGCTAATCCAAGACCAGAGCCGATATTTCCTTCTGGATTGACAGGAAGTACTAAGCCATAAGAATAAGTTGCTCTACGCATCATAGCATTACCTGCATACACATTTTCGCTGATAGCTTCTTCTGTAAAGCCTTTTGGAGCAATAATTTTAACTTTTCCTGATTTTACATCAGCTTCATCAACCACGCCGCGTACACCGCCAAAGTGATCAACATGGCTGTGTGTATAAATTACAGCAACGACTGGGCGGTTTGGACGATGCTTTGCATATAATTCAATACCTCTTTTAGCATTTTCTTCGGAAACAAGCGGATCCATTACAACAACCCCTTTGTTTGTTTCAATAAAAGTAATATTAGAAACATCAAGTCCTCTCACCTGATAAATATTGTCCGATACTTGGAACAATCCCGTGATGCCATTAAGTTGGGTTTGGCGCCAGAGGCTTGGATTTACAGTTTCTGGAGCAGCTTGATCAAGCGGAAACATATACCCTTTGACATCATAAATTACTTCGCCTTTATCATTTTTAACAACTCCTGCATCACCTAACGGGGCGATGAAACCTCTTTTGGCATCTTCAAAATCCTGCTTATTTGCAAAATCAAGTTCTGCCATCATTTTTTGATTTGCTGCAATAGTAGCAGCAGTTGCTTTACCGGTAGCACCTTCAGTTGAAGTGCCTTTGTTTTGTTCTGTGTTGTTACAGCTATATAGCATAAATGTTGCTGCAACAAGAAGAAAAAGATTCTTTTTCATTTTTTAACCTTTTGAGATTATTTAAACATATCGTTATAAAAAATATTATAATATAAAATGATTTTTTTTTCTTATATTGTTTAATTGATTTAAACCAATTAATACTATGACAATACGTTCAATAACAAAATAGGGTTCGATAATTTAAAAAATAAATGAATATCATACTTGGAAGTATTATATTTTATTATTATCAAAGCAAGATTTATGAAAAATTATTCATAAATCT
>JAVBOP010000028.1:0-21531 GCA_031550405.1 Kapaibacterium sp. (SeqCode) | reverse complement strand
CGATTTTTTTAGCGGCGGCGGCGGTGTTTCTGACTTTTTTGAGAAAATTTTCGGTGCATCCAAAGGCAAGAATTTTTATCAGCAGTCGCGAGCAAAATCCACTCCAAAGCCAACAAAAGGTGCTGATTTGAGCGCCGAAGTCGAAATATCGCTCGAAGAAGCATTCAATGGAACAAGCCGGATATTAAACGCAAATGGCGAGCGCATTGAGGTTAAATTCAAGCCCGGAATTGCTGATAATCAAATTCAAAAAATACCCGAAAAGGGCTTTGCAAGCGAAACAGGCGGGAAGTCTGGCGATTTGATAATCACCGTAAAAATTCTGCCCAGCAAAAAATATGAGCGCAAAGGCAACGACTTGCACACCGACACAAGTGTTGATATTTTTTCCGCTCTGCTCGGCGATAAAATCACAGTAAAAACTTTTTTTGGAACTTTTAATCTTACAATTCCGCCGGAAACACAGCCCGGCAAAACGTTTAAGCTCTCAGGGCAGGGCATGCCCAGGTATAACACCTCCGAGCGCGGCGATCTGTATGTAAATATCAGAGTGAAGCTCCCCAAAAATCTGAGTAGCGAAGAGATTGAACTGCTAAAGCAATTGAAAAAAATAAGAGATGAAAAATAAGCGATAATTTATGAAAAAATATTCATAAATATCCGCAAAAAATAATACTATTTATATTGTTATGACGATGGACAACAATACTTTAAAAGTCAATGAAATTTTCTATTCAATTCAAGGCGAAGGCACAAGAGCCGGCTTGCCATGCGTGTTTGTACGCCTTGCTGGCTGCAATCTGCGGTGCAAATGGTGCGATACGCTCTATGCAATAGATGATGCCGACGCCGAGGTTATGAATTTTGATGAAATAATTGAAAAAATCAAGACATTTGATTGCAATTTTATTGAATTTACAGGCGGCGAGCCTTTGTTGCAGCCGAATGCATCAAAGCTCATTAACTGTCTGGCAAGTCAAGGTTACATAGTTGCTGTTGAAACCAATGGCAGCATGCCTGTGGATATATTAGATAAAAGCGTAATCAAGATAATAGATGTTAAGTGCCTTTCATCTGGTATGGATAAGTTCAATTTATTAAAAAATTTTCATAATATAGGCAAAGATGATGAAATTAAATTTGTCATTGCGGATGAGAATGATTTTTTGTGGAGCGACAGGATTATAAAAGAATATGATTTACTGAATAAAACCGGCAACATACTTTTCTCGGCTGTAGTGCCAGCCTGTTCTCACAAATCTCTGGCGGAATTGATATTGAAAACAAACTCCCGCTACCGTCTGCAACTGCAATTGCACAAACACATTTGGGGAGCAGACGCCACTGGCGTATAACGGCAGTGGGGAATTAGCAATGATATTATGGGTATAATACAAAAAAAGCCCGCTTTTTTATGAGAGCGGGCTTGAAGATTTTATGCTTCTTCATCGGAAGATTTTTTATAGGCATCGATTAATTCGGATTGAACATTAGGCGGAACAGGAGCATATTCCAAAAATTCGGAGGAATATGTAGCCCGTGCCTGTGTCATTGAACGCAGTGCTGTTGAGTATTTGTCAAGCTCTGCCAATGGCATTCGTGCTTTAATTTTCTGATAATTGCCTTCTGAATCGCTGCCAAGAATTACGCCGCGTCGAGATGGCAAATCGCTCATAATATCGCCAACAAAGTCGCTGGGTACTTTAATTTCCACACTGTAAACAGGCTCGAGAATTTTCGGTGCCGCATTGGTAAAACCATCTTTAAACGCCATTGTGCCAGCCATTTTAAATGCTGCTTCATTTGAATCCACAGGGTGCATTTTGCCATCGTAAACAGAGACGCGAACATCACGAACATAAGAGCCTGTGAGCGGTCCAAACTGCATTTTATCCATAACGCCTTTGAGTATCGCAGGCATAAAGCGAGCGTCAATCACACCGCCAACAATACAATTGACATATTCGAGCTTTCCGCCCCAATCAAGTTCAATTAATTCTTTTCCACGCACAGTTAAGCCTGCGGGATTAGGCATACCGTCAGACCATGGCTCTATTCTCATGTGCACTTCTGCAAACTGCCCGGCACCACCCGACTGCTTCTTGTGGCGGTACATACTGTTGGCTGCTTTCTGGATGGTTTCTCTATATGGAACACGCGGTTCAACATATTCTGCCTCCACCTTATAACGGTTTGCCAATCTATATTTTATAATACCTGAATGCAGTTCGCCCTGACAGTAGACGATAGTCTGGCGTAATTCCTGAGAGTGTTCTACTACAATTGTCGGATCTTCATTGTGAAGCGCATGCAAGCCGAGACCGACTTTCTCTTCCTCGCCTTTAGTCTTTGGCACTACGGCAATACGTATTTTGGAGTTAGGGTAAGCAATTTTAGTATAATTTACATTAAAATTCTTTTCATGCAATGTGTTGTTGATTTTTGTATTCTTCAACTTAACGGTTGCGCCAATATCTCCTGCCATAATTTGCGGCACATCAACTCTATTTTTTCCCTTTATGCAGAAAATCTGTCCGATACGCTCTGATTGCCCCGGCCCTTCTATTATCATATCAGCACTTTGCAGCAGTTTGCCGGTATTTACACGGAAATAAGTCATATCTCCAAGCTTGGAATCAGAGAACAGCTTGTAGACAAAAAGTGAGGCAGACGCATTTATATCGCATTTAGCCTCGCTTGAACCATCAGCCAAAAGCAATGGCATTTGATTAGGAGCAGGAAGATTGGCAACGATAAAATCAAGCAGCGTTACAATTCCAACATTGGACTTGCCGCAAGCGCATAGAATCGGGAAAATGCTGCGAGATCTTATACCTGCTTTAAATCCATTTTCTATTTCGCCTGCCGAAAGTTCGCCTGCTTCAAAGTACTTGTTCATTAGTTCTTCATCAGTTTCGGCTATCGATTCAATAAGGTCGTTTCTAAACCCTTCAGCTTTGCCCATTAAATCAGCAGGTATATCGCTTTCAGTTGGATTGCCGTCAGCATCAAATTCTATTTTTTTCATTTTCAATATATCAATAATAGAATTGAATCCGGAACCTGTTTTCACAGGGAATTGCACTACTTTGGCATGCCCCGATAAATTTACTTTAATATCCTCAACAGCTTTGTCGAAATTTGCCTGTTCAACATCCAACTTGTTGATAACAAATATGTTGGCTTTATTAAACCTTGTCGAATAAGTCCATGACAATTCAGCGCCAACCTCAACACCATTTTGGGCATTAATGGTAATCATACCCGTATCGCAGACATGCAGCGGCGCAATCATTTCGCCAATATAGTCGTCATAGCCGGGAGTATCGATTAGGTTGATTTTATTGTCCTTCCATTCAGTAAAAATAGGCGCGCTAAATATAGAAGAGCCTCGAGTTTGTTCAATTTCATTGAAATCAGACACCGTATTGCCATCCTCAACAGTGCCTTTGCGATTGGTTGCTCCTGATTTGTAGAGCAGTGCTTCAACTAGAGATGTTTTACCGCTACCCGCATGTCCGGTAGCTGCAATATTCCTAATGCTTGATGGTTCATAAACTTTCATTCAGTTCTCCATTATTCTACATTGAATTGATGTTAATTATAATGCATCAATATGTTTTAAAAATATATATATTAAAAAAAACGTAAGATAGCATTTTTTTTTGAATTTTCTACTTTAAAAAATACAAAACACCTCATTTTTTATATTTCTCATCTTCATACAGAGATATATTTATGAATATTTATTCATAAATATTGCGGTATTACTTTTTTTCAAAGCGCGGGTCGCAGTAATAATTCATTTTTTCAATGAATAATAAAAAATCATTTCGATAAATTTCTTGCTGTATTTTGGTTAAGTTGCTTGTTTTTCGACGGTTGTTTTGCTCAACTACATAATATGGAATAATCCTCGAGCTATCTGCATCTCCAAAATTATATTCAATTCGCATTTGTATAAATTCCTTTTTCATTCCTTTGCTGTTACTCGTGGTTTGAATTAATTTTTCGGAAATAATTATATTTTTAGCAGAATCTACACTAATCGGCGCATAATTCATATCATGCAAAATCGGCAAAACAGAAAATATAACTGCATTGCCCTTTGGAGTTTGGCAGGCAAAAGTATATTCCTGCGGCTTATGCGAGCAGGCGAGCACAGTAAAACTCAAAAATAGAAAGCATAATTTGTACATATTGTTTGCCATAATTTTAAATTTAATATGATGCTATCATAACGAAATTATTATACATACATCTTTCATTTTCAATTACACAAGCATATTTACGGCTTGCTTGAAGATTTGTCCGCGGTGCTCAAAATTTAAAAACTGGTCGAAAGATTTACATGCCGGTGCAAACAAAACGATATCACCCAGCTCTGCAATTTCGCTTGCCTGCAACACAGCTTCGGGCAAAGAGTTTGCCTTTTGGCATAGCTTGGTTTTATAATACCGCTCAAAAATGGCATCGCGCTCGGCACCGATTGCAACAATTGCCTTCACATTTTTCTCTACCAAACCGTCCAGAAGCGAATAATCATTATTATCGCCCAAACCACCGGCTATCCAAACGACTGGACGATTGTAGCTTGAGAGCGCATACCATGCAGCATTAACATTGGTTGCCTTTGAATCGTTGATGTAATCAACGCCATTTACCGATTTAACGTGCTCAAGCCGATGCTCAACTCCTTGAAATTGCATGAAACTATCGCGAATGTCCTCGTTTCGCAATTGCCAAACTTTTGCCGCAACTGCTGCTGCCATAGAATTGTACTGATTGTGAATGCCTGGAATTAATATATCCTTAACCTGCATTATTTCCTCTTTATTATGCTGATTTCTGTAAAACATTTTATCATCCTGTATATAAATTCCCCGATCTACAGGAGATAATGAAAAAAAATTCATTTTTGAGAAAAGATTTTGAGATTTGGCATATTCGAGCAACCGCTTATCATCAGCATTCAGCACAAGATAATCGTCGCTGTTTTGATTTTTGGCAATCTTAAATTTGGCTTTGATATAATTATCCATCGAAGCGTGATAGCTCAGATGATCAGGCGAGATATTCAGGATTATGGCAATATTTGGGCGAAATTTGTCGATATATTCGAGCTGATAACTGCTAACTTCAACAACTACAATGTCTTGCGGAGATATGCGTCCAGCCAGATAAGAAAGCGGCGTGCCAATATTGCCTGCTGCAAATGCCACTTTTCCGCTATGTTTGAACATAAATTCAATAAGCGTAGTGGTTGTAGTTTTGCCATTAGTGCCAGTAATTGCGATAATTGGATTGGATATATGCTGCGATGCAAATTCCAGTTCGCTGATGATAGGTATGCCTTTGCGAAGAGCCTTTTTTATGATTTCTGCGTATGGCGGTACTCCCGGAGACACGATAACGATATCGCAATTTTTGAGCGCTTCATCCGTGTTTTCTCCAAATTCGTATTTGCAGCCAAGCAATTCCAGTTCTGCTATTGTTTCCGAAAATTTTTCCTTTTCCCCTTTTTCGGTTATAAAGACAGAATGCCCATTACCTACAGCCAATCTTGCAGCCGCCATACCACTTCGCGCCGCACCGATTATGCAGTAATTCATTTTTTTACCTTTTCTCTTTATGCTGTTTTGTAGGCTACAAAGATAATAAATTATTCACTATTCCATGCAAAATATTTATTAACATTTTTGGACTTCCCAGCTAACTTGTCAGGTATACAGGTTAAAAGAGTTGAATGAATATTATTTTAATATATTTGTTTCTTGTTGATATATATCATATTTTTTCGTTAATTTTGGAAGCTTTAATTTATCTTCAACCAATGTTATTGAGGTTCATAATGCGTGTTCTTTACTAAATTGAAAAATTTAATTAAAATTAATGTCAAACTAATTATCGAGGTTCGATTATGAAGAACTTAATGATAGCAGTGCTTATTTGCTGCACTACTATATTACAGACGGCAAAAGCTGCTGAAATTAAAGCTGTTGCTACAAATCAGAAACAGCAGATAGCTGTTATTAATGTAAATCCGGATGTTGCTACTATTGATACTATTGTTTTATTGAGTGGAAAGCTAATAACTCCAAATTCTACTACAATACAATTGTATAATGATGGCTTTTCTGAAAATGAACAGGAATTTGCAAAGTTCGAAGAAAAATTCAAAGGACTTTCATCTACACATGCAGATGCTATAAAAAAGCATGAAGAGGCTATTAATGCAGCCAAAAAACAACTTGAAGATGCTGTAAAAATGCTGCAGGGTATTGGTATAGATAAAATTGATAACATTGATGAATTTTTGATGAAAATGCCTAATATAAAATTCGATAGTTTATTAGGATTAGCCCCTTCTTCTTTTTCCAGCTTTTGCAATCGTTATAAAAAAAATGATACTGATGCGGCATATAACAACAGATATGTATGTTCGAAAGAAAATTGGAAATGCAATAATGGGAATGCAAGCTCTAAAGAAATTTGTATAAAAACAAGTACAGGCGATACAGTTTACAGAATAGATATCGATTGTAATGGCACTGCAACAGAAATTGGCGCTAACCCATTCGATTTCAACGGACAAACACCTGTTGATTATCTATATTCTAATCTGGTAAAAGTAACAACTATCGGCGATGGCGCTGTAACAAAAAAAATAAACTATATTGATACATTAGATGCCAAAGGTATTGCTGTTATTGGTTCTATGTACCAGCTAATTAATAAGGACAATTATACAAAAACGGAATATGTAATTAATGCTAAAACAGCTGAAGCGGATGACAAGCCTGCTGATATATTTGAGAATATTGCTTTTATCGTTTTAAATCAAGGCAATACAATTAAAATTGAAGCTAATGAAGAGTTATCAATAAGGCTGGTAGATTTAACTAATGGTGCAGCCTGCTATTCGGATATTACTCTTACACCTGATACCCCTGTAGAGCTTGATATATCATATCTACCTGCTGGTTGTAAATATGCTATCATCGCAAGTAAGACAAATGACGCAGGCACAACAACTAATACTTACAAGTTCTGCAAGTAATTATTGTATGGTAGTAGTCGCGGTAAATGCAATAATACAGACAAAGAGCGGTTTAATATCGCTCTTTTTGCATAATCTTCTATACCTATCCATTCCTCCTGATGTTGTAAGTATTGATTTTATTGGAGCTTAAATTATAGTGCAGCTGCTATTTTGAATATTAAGCCGAACTTAATTACATTAATAAAGATAATTTACTTAGGAAAATGGGATAAGTTGTTGAATTATGCGGAAGAGTGATAATAGACTTAAAAAAAAATTGTATTTTGACGTGGTATATAGAATGTCCAAAAGCAAAATTGTGAAGAAAATAAAAAAAAAGTGATAAATTATGAATTTATTTTCATAATTGTATTGATATTCTCAAAATATTATGATGCAGATTATACAAAGCGAAAGTCGGCGAATTGACGCAATATTCAGCGAAATATCGAAGGTAATTGTTGGGCAAAAAAAACTTGTCGAGCGGTTATTGACAGCTATATTTACAGGCGGGCATATACTGCTGGAAGGTGTGCCGGGTCTTGCTAAGACGCTTGCAATAAAGACATTTGCAGATATTATCGATTTGCAGTTTTCGCGCATACAATTTACTCCCGATCTGCTCCCTGCCGACATTACAGGCACGATGATATATAATCCGCAAAGCCTTACTTTTTCTATAAAGCACGGTCCGATTTTTGCGAATATTGTGCTTGCTGATGAAATAAACCGCGCTCCGGCCAAGGTTCAGTCGGCGCTGCTTGAGGCTATGCAGGAAAAGCAGGTTACCATTGGCGACAAGACCTATAAGCTGCCCGAGCCGTTTATCGTTTTGGCTACGCAAAATCCGCTTGAACAGGAAGGGACTTATCCGCTTTCCGAGGCGCAAACCGATAGATTTATGCTGAAAACGCTTGTGGCATACCCGAGTCGGGTGGAAGAGCGTGAAATTATGCGGCAGGCAAGCGCTTCGTATCAACATATAATGAATAAAATTTTAGATGCAAATACGATTTTGAAGCTGCGTGAAATTATTAAGCTGATATATCTGGATGAAAAAATAGAAAATTACATACTTGACATAATTTTTGCGACACGTAATCCTGCTGAATATAACATGCCAAGTCTTAGTAATTTAATACATATAGGAGCTTCGCCCCGAGCAACAATATCGCTTGCCTGTGCAGCTCGTGCCGTTGCATTTCTGAGCAGGCGTGATTATGTTGTGCCTGCCGATGTCAGAAATATTGCGCCTGATATTCTTCGCCACCGCATTGGCATTACATTCGAAGCTGAAGCCGAAGCCATAACGGCAGATAACATTATCAATGAAGTATTAAATGCCATTCCTCCACCTTAAGTAATTATTAAAAAATATTCATAAATATGATATGCCGTGCAGGGATTCATATTTTTTTTGTATCTTTGATGCGTATTGAAGTAAATTTGGAGAAAAATATGACAAAGAAAATAATTATAATGTTAATAGTACTGGCAGCCGTATGTGTCGAGGCAAATGCGCAAGCAGTCGAAAATGCACTGCATATATCGCAGCCCAATGTTTCCATATCGCCACGAACAGGAGCGCTTGGACATGCCTATATGGGCATATCCGACGATGGTGCCGCCATGCTGTATAATCCTGCGGGGCTGACGCTTGGCGGTTATTATGAGATGGGCGTCGGCTTTAATTTTGCCAATATGTCGGTGAAAACTGATTTTCTTGGCAATACCAAAACGCAATCGAGCAATAACGCATATTTTTCCAATGTGCAGTTTGTGTTTCCCTACCAGTCCGAGCGCTACAATTATACTTTTGCACTGGGATATTTTCTTGGAAATGATTATGATGCAAGCACCAAATACAGCGGTTTCAACACCCGGAACACATATACTGCGCAGCAGGCATCCATAAAAGCGCCATGGACATACGAGACATATATAGCCGATGAGAACTATAACACCAATCTCAAAAACAACATTCAGCAAAATGCAAGTATCATGGAAAGCGGCGGGTTGCATAATATAGCCCTTGCCTTTGCCATTGATTTATCGCCAAATGTTGCGTTGGGCGGTTCGCTGATTACCAAAGTGGGGTCGTATGATTACAGGCGCAATTATACCGAAAGCGATCCGGATAATCTGCACAATGAAACGAATGTTGATGATGTAGATTATGTGAATGCCAAGGAAGCTATGTCGCAGGATATATATGGGGTTACAGGCATATTCGGGGTGCAGGCGCGTATGGATGACATATTCAGATTCGGCATGACGGTGGAATTTCCAACATACCTGTATATTGAGGAATATAGCTCCATATACCATACAGTGCAATATGATGCGAACCCCAACACAGGCATAGCGGATAAATACACATATCCCAGTAGCGGTTATGGCTGCTATGATCCGGACTATTGCGCTGTTGGCGCGGAATATGCACTGTACACGCCGTTTGTATTCTCATTTGCAGCCTCGGGCAATATATATGGCGCAACCATTTCGGCAGCGGTATCATATAGATCCATGACCGATTTCACTTATGGATATGACGATTGGGAGTATGATGATCCTTATGGATGGAACGAATATGACGATATAAATGAAGAAATACAGGAGAAGCTGACAGGTCAATTCATCCTTGGGGCGTGCATTGAGTACAAACTGCCCGAGATGCCATTATACCTGCGAGGCAGCTATACATACGCCACTTCGCCATATATTGAAAGCAGCAAGGCTTCGGGGTGTTATACTCTTGGCGGCGGTTTGGGCTGGGTGCTGTTCGACAGGTTCATAATAGATGCAGCTGTGGTCTACAGCAGCTTTGAGCGCCAGAATACCAACTATGGCACAGAAGACAACCCATCGCTATACTCATATTACAGCGCCCAATACACTCCCGTCAATTACTCTTTCGGCTTCCGATACAGGTTTTGAAAAATATATGGGCAGGTTGGGAGAATGTAGCTATATTCTCAATAATATTAAGATGTAAAATATTTCTGCTGAATTTGTACAAAGGCAACAATTATGTTGCCTTGTGTGCTATGATATATATATGATACTTGGCTATCTTCCAAAAAAGCCTTTGGATTTTTTATGCAGGTTGGGGGAATTGAAATTTTCATGACTGTTCAGCTCCGCAACTATTTCCTTCTCCTTAGCCGATAACTTCTTTGGAATTGAGAGGTTTAGCAAAACAACGAACTCGCCGCGCCGTGCCGAATTTAAATGCTGTATGCCTTTGTCCTTGAGCTTTATTGTGTCATAAGGCTGAGTTCCCGCCTCAATTTTAATTTTCTCCGTTCCATCAAGAGTTTGAATTTCAAATTCCGAACCCAAAGCCAAATCTGGAAAAGTAACGTCCAGCGTGAATAACACGTTATTTCCCATGCGCTTATAAATTTCATGCTCTTTTTCCTCTATAAGCACAATTATATCGCCAGCGCCGCCGCCGTTGCGTCCGGCATGCCCCTTGCCTCTTAGCGGCAGATAATTGCCTTCCTCAACGCCAGCAGGGATAGGTATCTTAATGGTATCCTCCATAAGCTGGCGACCATCGCCTGCGCATTCCGGACACTTTTCCTTCACCACCTCGCCCACGCCATTGCATGCAGGGCAAGGCTGCACACTTGCGAATTGCCCAAACATGGTGCGTGTTACGTTACGTATTTCGCCGTTGCCATTACAAGTCGCGCATGTAATTTTTTGAGTGCCGGCTTTAGCGCCAGACCCATGGCATTGCCTGCACTCGCTCATGCGTTTGATTTTAATCGTTTTTTCCACGCCAAAAGCAATTTCTTCTATTGTTAGCGGCATGCGTATTTTTATATCACTGCCTCGCTCACCCGCGTTCCGTCTTGCATTCCGCCTTGTACCACCACTAAACAGGTCATCGAAAATACTGCCGCCGAATATATCGCTGAAGTGTGAGAATATATCATTGACATTGGTAAAACCCTGGCCAGCATTAACCCCGGCATGTCCATACTGGTCGTATCTTTGGCGTTTATCCGCATCCATCAATACTTCATAAGCAATACTTGCTTCCTTGAACTTGTCTTCTGCCTCTTGATTATCTGGGTTGCGGTCGGGATGATATTTTAAAGCTAATTTTCGATATGCAGCTTTTATTTCGTCGATGCTTGCAGCCTTATTAACCTCAAGCACTTCATAGTAATCACGTTGTGACATATTTAAATTATAACACCTTTTAGTAAGTTTATTTCCTGTACGTTATAATATTTAGCCTGCAAATATACGAAAAATATATAAGTTTATCTAACTTTTATGCTGGTATGCTGGAGCATTATGGTATCTCCATGTTTTGTGGTTTTATCTGCATCATGACTTTAAGTATTAGCTTAATTCAGCCAATCTTATATGAAACTCGCTAAACAGCCACACAAATTATTTTGAATTCTGCAGCTACGGGGCATGGAGCTTGCCTCCTCACGTTTGGGCATTGAAAAAACAGTATTTTTAAGATTTATACTTAACCGCTATCAAGACATGTTAATTAATCCTGTGGATTAATGTTTTATCATAACCTACCTCTTCAGGGAAGTGGAATGTATAACATTATGTAAATATTGATAGTTACATAATTCCCCTCTTGTAGAGGGGTGCGGCGAAGCAGTGGGGTGTTTTTGGGTACTCCATAATTAAGGTAAAAGTTGATAACAGTTAAGTATTAGATATTAAATAAGCGACCATGTATCGGATTCTGACAATACCCGAAATTAATTATTCTTGTGGTTAAATGCTAAAACATATTTTTTTCGTATCTTATGTGTTTTTCATAAAAAACATCTGGATATGAGCACGGCAGCTGAAAAAAAAACGAAATCGATTGGCATAAATTCTTCATTTTATACATACAACCTATATCCGCTATATTATAATTTTTTCAACCACTTAGGGCTTGATGTCATTCTGGCTGATGAGTATGACAGCGAAGGCTTGAGCCGCGAGATGACTTCATTTTGCTATCCGATGCAGCTTTCGCTCGGCATGTTTCACAACCTGCTTTCCAAAAATCCTGACTATATTTTTTCGCCCGCCGTGTTTGAGCTTTATGCCGAAAAAGATGAGCCGCAGCGCCTTGATTTCAACTGCGCATGTGCCTTTGTAACGGGCGAACCATTTGCTTTAAAACAGGCTTACAAAGATTACAGTCTTAATGGCAGAATGCTTACGCCCAATTTAAATTTCAGTAATGGATATGATAAAAATGAAAAAATATTCATAAATCTTGCTAAGCAGTTGGGAATAAATGATATTAAACATATTCAAGATGCATATAACTATGCTATTTCAATGCAAAACGCCTTTCAAGAGGAGCTGTATAGCGCTGGCTCAGAGTTCATAAATGACCTGAAAAATAAGCCGAATGAATATGCAATGGTGATTCTCGGCAGAAGTTATAATTCATTTAACTCGTTTGCAAATAAGGGGATTCCACGAAAATTTGCTTCGCGTGGCGTGCATGTGCTTCCGCTTGATATGATTGATATTCGCGACAAGGCGAACCATGACAGAATGTATTGGGAAGCGGGCAATCGCATATTGAAAGTTGCCGAAATTATTAAAAATAATTCACAATTGTTTGCCACATATATAACCAATTTTTCATGCGCTCCCGATTCGATGATACTCAACACGTTCCGCGAAATAATGGGCGATAAGCCATCGCTAACGTTAGAGTTAGACAGTCATTCGGCAGATGCGGGCATTAATACGCGCATTGATGCGGCAATTGATATTATAAATAATTATCGACATATTAATGAAAAAATATTCATAAATACAGACGATTTTGCGCCTGCCCGATTGGAATTTACCGAGCCTGTTGCAATGTATATCAGCTCTGACGGCGAGCGCATTCCCATAAATGATGAGCGTGTTTTAGTCCTAATACCGGCGATGGGCGAGCTGACCAATACCATGTTTGCTTCGGCATTTCGCAGTTGTGGCATTGCCGCACACGCTTTGCACGAGCATGATGCCAATGTTATGAAATTGGGGCGCAAAAATGCAAGCGGCAAGGAGTGCCTGCCTATAATTTTGATGGCGGGCAGCCTTTTGGACTATATGGAAAATGAGTGGGACCGGCAGAAGCATCTGATATATTTTCAGGTGCAAGGTGCTGGCAATTGCCGCTTGGGGCAATATCCCGTGTTCATGGACCAGATGCTTCGCAATAATAAGCTGCGGAATGTTACGCAAATGGTGCTGATGAATGAAGATGGATTTGCGGGCTTGGGCAATGATTGGGCGGTGCGGGCGGCGCAGGCGTTGATTATCGGCGATGTAACTGATGATATTCGCTCTGGAATTATGACGTATGCCATTGATAAAATTGAGGGAATGCGGATATTTAATGATGAATTTGCAAAATTAAATGAACAGTTTGTTAATAATCCGAAAGATATATACAGGCATTTGGAAAAATTTGCGTTATCCATAAGGCAAAACATACCTAAGTCTGTGCCATTAGAAGAATTTAAGAGTATTGCACTGATTGGTGAAATATTTTGCAGGCGCGATACTTTTGCTCACCGCTGGCTTAATAAGTACTTTGCAGATAAGGGATTTGTGCTTAAAACAAGCTATATCAGCGAATGGATTAGCTATGTTGATTATTTGATTTCTATTGATTTATTAGAATCTGATAAATCAATAACCAAGCGTTTTGAAAGGATGTTACGCAACTTCTTCATGAAAGATGTAGAGAAAAAAGTGAAAAAAAACTTAGAAAAAAGCGGGTATTATAAATTTGAGAGAATGAATATTGAGCCGATATTGAAGCATAGCAAGCATATAATTCCGTTGGAATACAAGGGCGAACCCGGACTGACGCTTGGTATTGCCATGAATAATGCGCTGGAAGACTATTGCGGAATTATTAATTTTGGACCTTTTGGCTGCATGCCGACTCGTTTTGCGGAGGCAGTTTCTACGCCCGAAATGAAGGTCAGGCATAAGGTTGCCGCCAAGCGTATGTATGATACGAAATACAGGCTTGCAGGGGATTTTGATGAAGAAATGGATATCCCGTTTTTGACGATAGAAACAGACGGCAATCCCTATTCCCAGCTTATAGAGTCTCGTCTCGAAGCATTTATTTTGCAAGCCGAAAGGTGCTGGCAGCTCATGAAAAACAATATCCTATAGAATAATGAAAAAATATTCATAAATAGAGCTAATATATGAAATTTAAACGAATTATTGTCAACTGCCTGTATCTATTCTCTGCATCTTTTGAGGCTCAAAAAAATGATTGAGAGGACCGTTGCCATTGCCTAATTTATAATCCTTGCCTGCCTTGATAGCCTCAGCAACATAGTTCCTTCCTAAAGCCACAGCTTCGTCGAGAGATTTGCCCAATGCAAGATAAGTGGCTATCGCTGCCGACACGGTGCAGCCTGTGCCATGTACATTGCTGGTATCAATGCGCTCGGAGCTGATTATCGTCTGCGTACTGGAATCCGCCGTTTGATAGACATCATACACCTTGTCGCCAGTATCCAGATGGCCGCCCTTCAAAAGCACCGCATGGCATTTGGTATCCAGCATATCTCTTGCAGCTGTCAGCATGTCGTCAAGCGTTGTTATTTTTCTGTTAAGTATAAGTTCCGCCTCGTCGATATTAGGCGTTATAATTTTTGCCAAAGGAAATAAAACAAATATCAGTTCGCCAACCGTTTCCCCTTCTATCAGCCTGTCGCCGCTTGTTGCCACCATAACAGGGTCTAATACAAAATTTTTCACATCGTATTTGTCAATACATTTCGCTACGGTGGCAATCGCATCGGCAGAATGCAACATGCCTGTTTTTATAGCATTTACATTGATATCAGACATCACGGCATCGAACTGTTTTTTTATAAAGCAACTTGGAACAGGGTGTATGGCTTCTACATGCTGTGTGTTTTGCGCTGTAATTGCAGTTATTACCGTGGCAGCAAATGCCCCAAGTGCAGATATGGTCTTTAAGTCGGCTTGAATACCAGCTCCACCGCCACTATCCGAACCGGCAATAGTCATCACGACGGGATATATTTTCATATATTAAAATTAACGATAAATTGTAAAATTTTTTGTAGCTATTTCGCGAGGCTCACCTTCAATTCCGTTTAGGAATATAAGCGTCCTGCATTCATATCTTCCTGTATCTGATAGAGTTATATGGTTCATTCTTATATTTGAAGTACTATATAGAGGCTCATAAGGCAAGGCGATAATGGTATCAATAGCAGCAGCTCCGCTTTTATCAATGCGCTTCAAATGCAACTCAATATTGCTTTCATTTTGGTCATATTGGGTTTCAACGCGCGTCCACAATACAATGCTGCTGGCTGCATAATCCATCTTAAAGCGTGTTGAATCGCCGTCGAGCAGCAAATGGGCTCCAAGGTACACCTCTTTGCCAATTTGTAGCTTGTCAACAAAAAGCGTAGCCTCTTCTTCATCGCAGGCAGACAGTACAAGTAGCAGTAAAAACATGGATAATGCAAGTAAATATTTTTTCATTTTTGCCTGTATATCTATCAAATGCTTACAAAATTACAATATTTTTGAACAAGTACCATAAGTAATATTACTCGAGAGGAATTCATTTAGCATCTATTTTCTCACTTGCCCCTGTAATGGTAACTAAGATATTATCCTGTGTGCAATTGCCAACATTAAACCGCATGGATAGCAAAAACCCATTAAAGCCAAATACTTAAATCAGATTATGCCGCATATATCGACGAGTAAATTAAGCTCAAAAAAATAAAGGCAGGTTGAATCAACCCGCCTTTTTATACTAATCTTTATACGTTTTGAGGAAGTCTGCTATTTTTTTGAAACCCTTTTCTAAAACATCTTCTGGCGGCAAAATAACGTAGCGGAAATAATTTCTTCCTTCTTTTTTGCCAAAACCGCTGCCCGGAACCGTTACAACACCTGTCTCTTTCAGCAGTTCAGTGCAAAATTTAGTGTCATCTTTTACATCAATTGAAGCATATCCGTAAAATGCACCCTGCGGCTTAACAATTTCAACCTGTGGAATAGTTTTGATAATGTCCAAAGTCAAATCACGACGCTTTTGCAAAATCTTATTCATCGCTGGAATGTGGCTCTGGTCACCATTTAACGCTGCAACAAGTCCAAATTGTTCTGGGTGATTGGCACAAAGCCTTGCACGCAATAACTTATTTATCGCTTCAATATAATCGCCCATAACTTCGCGTTTTCCGCTCACAATTCCCCAGCCAATACGCCAGCCCGGAACCACATAATTTTTGGACAAACCAGAAAAAGTAATACAGGAAACATCTTTATTTAATGAAGCGATAGAAACCATTTCCGTATCATCAAAAATTAATTTATCATAAATTTCATCTGCAAAAATTACGATATTGTGCTTCAATGCCAAATCAATGATTTGCAAAAGCGTTTCCTTTTTGCAAACAGAGCCTGTCGGATTATTTGGATTAATCAAAACGATAGCCTTTGTTTTTTCATCAATTTTTGATTTAATATCCTCTATATCAGGCTGCCAGCCGTTATTTTCATCAAGATAATATGGATTTGGCGTAGCTTCGATTTTACTCTCAACGGCTGTATATAAAGGGTAACCGGGAGTAGGCATCAGAAAATTATCGCCGGGATTTAACAACGCTGTAAGACAAAGCTCAATAGCTTCGCTGCCGCCAGTTGTTACAAAAATATCAAGAATATTATCAATACCTTTGCGATTAGCTTCGGCTTCAATTGCCTTAACAGCGTCATTGATGCCGCTTGACGGCGAATAGCCGTTGTGATTATCAAGCATTGCCTTATATGTTGCTTCAATAATATGTCGAGGCGTTGTCCAGTCATAAACATTAGGGTCGCCGATGTTCAAATAAAGCATTTCTTTGCCGGTTTTTGCCACCTGTCCGGCAAGAACAGTTATATCGCGGATGGCATATTTTACGTTCTCAGTTCTTTTTGAAGGAACTATTTTCATTTCAGACATTACTTCTCCGAATAGAATTTTATGATTAGTTGTTAAAAATGACAAATTTATAAACATCAAAATTAACATTTTTTAACCATATAGCAAAGCAAAGTTATGATAATCATCTTAACTTCCAAAGTACCATTGTAGAATAAGGAAAGAAAAAAACTATTTGCGTAGCAATAAAAAAACTCGTATCTTTGTATTCAAAAAAAAATGAAAAAGTGAGGAGGGGTGGCCGAGTGGCTGAAGGCAGCGGTTTGCTAAACCGTCGTAGGGTTAACGCTCTACCGCGAGTTCGAATCTCGCCCTCTCCGCCCAAAAAGAGTTCTACCGATGGAACTCTTTTTTTTGTTATTACTTATCTTTCAAACGGCATATAAATAACAGAAAAATGAAAATATTTTTAATATTGACAATGCTATTGCTTGTTCCAAATGTTGTAGCAGCACAGGTGAAGCAGGATTCTGTTGAGAAAATAATTGATTTTCAGACTCGAAAATTTCGCTCCCTTGTCGAAGCTCTTTATGAATACAGCAAGGATAGCGTAGATATTTATAGAGCTTGTGACTCCGCATTTTCAGCGATGTTTAAGTCGGTCAATCCGCAGAATGCTTACTATCCAAAAGCTATTTGGAACAATTATATCAATTATCAGGTTGGAAAAACGGCTTCGACAGGTATTCGCACGACCTTTTTTTCAGACTCAATTTTTATTTATTCTATTGACAAATTCAGTCCCGCTGAAGAAGCTGGTATTTTGCGTGGAAGCTGGCTTGTTTCAGTCAATGGAATAGCGGCAACAATGCCTAATATCAAGCAGTTAGACAGTGCATTGAAGTGCAATCCAGGCGACACAGTCAGTATAAAATGGATGAATTATAATTCACTCGAATTGAAAGAAAGCGTGCTGGTTTGCAAAGAATATGAAGCGCCTTCCATTTCGGCTTATTTTGTTTTTCCCGATAAAAAAACCGCATACATATTGCTTTCTCATTTTTCTTCGAACTCTTTGAATGAATTAAAATCAATAGCTAATGAGCTTGAATACCACAAGTTAGACGGAATAATCTTTGATTTGCGAAATAATAGCGGCGGTGTAGTGGATATTGCGATTGCCATGATTGATGAGTTTATTGCGAAAGGAGACACGATATTTAAGAACAGTGCTCGAAAAAATGAGCTGAAATATGAGGTTATTGCCACTGATGGCGGGATTTTTGAGAATATGCCGCTGCTTGTGCTTATTAATCACAATTCGGCTTCAGCAAGCGAAATTTTTGCCGGCGCAATCCAGGATTTGGATAGAGGCATCATTATAGGCGAGCGGTCGTATGGCAAAGGATCAATTCAGAAGTCGTGGGGATTGATTGATACAACGGGCTATCGCATCACAATTGCGGAATTTACAACCCCTTCCGGGCGAACGATAGAGAAAAAAAATGTTCAGCAAATGGAAATAGATCCTGCCCTGAAACTAATGAACCCAGAGGTTTACGATAATTTAGTTCAAAGGCAAAAATCGGAACCAATGCCAACGCATGTTAATGTTTTTAAATCAAAAAAGGGAAAAAATATTCTTGAAATGGGCGGTATTTCGCCAGATGTGAAGGTGAATGAAGATAGCTTGTCGCTTTTGACGGAAACACTTGTTACCAAAGGGATTTTGCTTGAGTTTGCATTTAAAAATCATACCTTAGTGCCTGCCCAGTTTAGAAATAATATTAATAAATTTTTATTTGAGTATGTGGTTGGTGAAAATGAAATGCAGCTATTTCGGCAATTTTCATACAACATAAAGCGTATTTGGAACGATGAAATGTACGCAAAGGACAAGGAGGCAATTAGGAGTAAATTAAAGGCTTGCTTTGCCCAGTATTTTTGGGACGATTTTGGCTTCCAAGCTGTCAATGCCATCTCCAATCCCACCGTCGCCCAAGCAATTAAAAGCAAACAGCAAGCCAAACAGATGTTAAAATGATTTTTTTTTAATATAACTATTGTTAAACTTATTCCGCTTATGATGAATAGTATTTTGAAATTACCAATTGATAGATGGAAAATTGCACTTTCTGATAAAAAATTTGTCATCGCTTTTTTCTCTATAATTACCCTGTTTATATTCCTAATGTACTTTGTCTCTATATTTCAATCAGTTATGGAATACAGGCAGGGTGCAATTTTTATTGATCCGCTTTTCGGAAACGTGCCGCCGCTTGCTTTTAATGCCATAATTTTTATTGCAATTTATACATCTCAAGCCATTGCTTTGGTGCTGGCTTTGGCGAAACCGGAAAAAACGCTGCAAATATTGCTCGGATACTTTTTTGTGTATTTTTTCCGTATTTTTGCCACTTATTTGCTGCCGTTAGAGCCGCCTGCGGGCATAATTCCACTAATCGATCCGCTATTAATTTGGTTTGGCGACGGGCAGATAATTTTAAAAGATTTATTTTATTCCGGACATACTTCGACAACTTTGGTTGTGATACTTATTACTGAAAACAGGCATAAATTCGCTAAACTGCTTATGATTATAGGACTTATCGTTGTGATGATTGGAATACTCATTCAAAGAGTGCATTATTCTATTGATGTTTATGCCGCCATTTTTTACGCCTATGCTTCATATCGTTCGACAATATTTGTATTGAAAAAGTTAAAATTTATTAATTATTCTGTATGAAAAAAGTAATTATATGTGGAGCGGGAATTGCAGGCATTTCGGCTGCTTTTCATCTGGCAAAAGCTGGTTTTAAAGTAGAAATTTTTGAAAGCAGAAAGCAGATTGGAGGTTGCTGTTTTTCTACCAATTTGGCTAAAACTCCTCTTCCAAATAAGATAAATGAAATTGACAATGGGCAGCATATTTTTGCGGGAATTTATCACAATTTTTTTGAAATTATTAAATGGCTTGACAAAGATAATTTATTTAATTATAAAGATGTTATGTATGTTAAATTTAAAACGCTGTCAGGCGAAACTTTTGAATTTAAACCTTTAAAATTGTTAGGAAAACTGGGCGTTTTGTATGCTCTATTTAATATCAATACGGTTTCTATTTCTGCAAAATTTCGGACTTTGAATGTATTCAAAAAATTATTAAAAAATATTCATAATGATACAACAACTCTTGATTTTTTGCGACAGACAAATCAGGATGAAAAAATGATTAAATGCTTTTGGGAGCCAGTAATTCTTGCAACATTAAATTCGCCTGTTCATCTTGCTTCTACGAAATTATTCTCTAATGTCATTAAAAAATTGATCCTTAGCAATTCAAAAGATGCTGCTTTATTTTTCGCAAATGCACCATTAAGCGATATTTTTGATAATTTTGATGAAAAATTTTCTGAGCTTGGAGGAAAATTATATTTAAACAATAAAGTTAAAAAAATAATTATCAGGCAAAATCAATGTGTTGGTATTGAAACTCAAGATGGAGAAAAGCATTTCGCTGAATACGTCATTTCAGCCTTGCCTCCGAAACAACTGTACAATATATGTCCTTATTTTAAAGACCATTATACGAATTTCCCATCATCTCCAATAATATCAATATATCTGCTGTTTGATAGAATTATTATGGAGGAAGAATTTATAGGATGTATTGACACGAATATACAATGGATTTTCAATCAAAACAAAATTATTAATAAATTTTCATTAAATAATTCACAACAATTAGCAATTACAATAAGCGCTGCAAATGAATTAATAAATTTAAATAATTCTGACTTATTAGTCTTAATTTTAAGTGAATTACATGTTTTATTCCCGCTTTCAAAATTTGCAATTTTACACGATTATAAAATTTTAAAAGATAAAAATGCGACCCCATTGATTACAAGTGAAAATGGCAAATTTCGCCCTACTTCGCAAACTGATATTAAAAAATTTTTCATAATAGGCGGCTGGACTGAAACAAATCTACCTGCAACGATTGAAAGCGCTGCCTCCAGCGCCAAATTATTGCTGAAACATTTTCTATAACATACTTATAAATCAGCAAATTAAATGATTGGTATTATGTGGTTTTTTATGCGCAAATTTTTATTTTTTTCTTACATTTCGCTGTTTATATTTACCCTTTCCTTGAATAATCTATCCATATTAAACCATTATATTTCATAATTTCGTGATATTCCAGAATATATTTATAGCTGTTGACGTACAGAGTACTTAAATGGCGGTATTATAGAATTGCTGAGTCATAAAAAACTGGACATCGTCCATCAGCTTTTACTTCAAAAAATAATTATAAAAAATAATTCAATCAAAAATGAATAAATATTCATATTTTGAGCTGTATTTTGGGCATTGTTACTTTATTGTTGCTTATGTGATTGTTAACTCATAATCAAAATCATGTAAGGTTTTATCTAAAAACAAATCTAACGTAATCTCCAGCATTTTCAACGACTTAGTGTATCTTTTAGTTTTTCTGTTAAATCTTGCTAAATTGTCTCTGAACGAAGAATTTGAACTTTCAATC
>JAVBOP010000197.1:0-10694 GCA_031550405.1 Kapaibacterium sp. (SeqCode) | reverse complement strand
TACACCCATGTACAGGACATGGGATGCTACACAAAATAAGTATGTAAAAATGATTACCTCTTGCCAATCTTCGAGCACTGAATCTTGTGAAAGACGGTGTACATATTGTTGGGATGAAAATCATAGAGTTTATGATCCAACTCAAGGTATATATGTAAATAAAGCAGATTGGCGTATTGATTGTAGCTATACTTATCCTAGTGGTGGATGTTCACAATGCGAAGTCTTTAGCTATGATGAAAACGGTAAGCGCGTAGCACCATTTTTCTTAGATACTTACCCGGTTTGCGAGTAATGTTTTTAATAATGTTATAGGCAGGAGCAATTCTGCCTGTATTTTTATCATTAAAATTTAAACAGAGGATTTATGAAAAAATATTCATTAATTATGTTTTTGTTAATATTTCCAATACTTGCATATTCCCAGAAACCGGAAGATTTTAAGGTAGTGTATGATGTTGGTATAGAAACAGTTATAAAGCCAGGTACAGCATTGTATCCCTTTGATAAGCATTTATATGTTACAGGTTCACCTAATACAGAACAGATTGGCAATAGACTTATCCGGATAAATCTATTACATGAAACAAGGGTTTATGAATATAAAAACACAAAAACGCATCCGTATGTAAATGATTGTGCTTCCGAGATGCTTGCTATGATGACTTGGCTGGGACAAGAAAATATTTTAAAATCTAAAAAAAACTATTTTATTGGTGGAGAATATGGTTATCTTGTTTTTAATGAAGAAGAAACAAATGTTGACAGTATTACATTTTCACATTATATAAATGCTGGGTATACGTCCTTATCTGTTATTAACAGTACCGGTGATTATATATATCAAATTAAGACGGGTATTAAGAAAATAAAAACAGAAACATTTGAGGTGGTAGATTCAATTTTATACGAAAAAAATAGTACTACGCGTTCATTGTTTGGCGACATGTATCAATCACCCCATGATAGATTGTTTATAGATGAAAACGGTATTATGTGGATTCCAATTAAAAATAGAAACTATTATTATATACATACATTTGATACTAAAGTTTGGGATTCAACTTCTTATTCTATTTTTAATATAAAATAGAAAATTAATTATGAAGGAGATGGAAAAGTAGAGATAAAAACGACATTGCCATATAGAGAAAATAACAGGTTTAAAATATTTTTACTGACATTGGATGAAGTTGATAGCAGCAACAAGACCTTGATTATTCGCAAACATCCTGACGGAAAATTTGATACAACTATAACATATCCTGATAAGTTCCATAAAAATAAGCTAATAACGCATACAACCGAAGCTGGGTTTGACAGCATACTTTTTTCTGACGCTCGCCAAATGTTGGAAGGTACAAATGCCCAATTTCAAAAAATGTATAAATGGAGCGAAAATGAGGTAGCGTTATGTAGTATAGCTTACGGCACAAAGCAGGACAGCTCTACCATGCTTATTTATAATATAGATACGAAAGAGTGGAATAAATTCATCCTGCCCGATTTTATCGTTTTTACTCCATTTGGAGTTATAGATAATGAGCTTATATCAATTTCAGAATGGAATAACAGGCATTATTTTCTAACTCGTAGTAAATTATATGTTTACGAGCCGAATAACAGCATCGAAGATAACACCGAGCCGGCAATTATTAAAAATTATTCATTATTCCCCAACCCAGCGGGCGACGACTGCACATTGAGCATGGACTTAGCCGAAGCCGGCAGCATAAGCATCAGCCTTTCCGATATGTTAGGCAGAGATATAATGCAAATATATGACGGCTACGCAGATGCCGGCGCCTTCACTAAGGCATTCAATACCAAGCACTTAGCCTGCGGCGTATACAGCGTTATCATCCGCATCGGCGACAAGATAAACGTAGAGAAACTGATAATAAACAGGTAGATTTTTATTTAACAAATCCTGTATAGCCGTTGCATGCAACGGCTCTGCTTGCCTACCTCCACTCCGATGCCATAAGAAATTATACAGGTTCCTTGAGCCTGTCGAAGCAATGACGGGGTGGCTTTATTAAAATAAATTTATAGTACTAATGAAGATAGAGAACAAAAAAGAAGCTGATACCATTTTTACGATACCGAACATTATCTCTTTTGTGCGTATAGTTTTGGTTGTAATTGCTGGCTACGAGCTTGCTTATCAAAATAATAATGTGGCATTTGCACTATATTTCGTCGCAATTGTCACTGATTTTTTTGACGGCTTCTTTGCCCGTAAATTAAATCAAATATCAGAGTTAGGCAAAATATTAGATCCCATTGCGGACAAGCTCATGGTCATTTCTGCCTCAATAATTTTGATGTACCAGGATAGAATGCCAATTTGGTTTGTAGCAGTAATTCTGGGTCGGGATATAATCCTGATGCTTGGCGGCTTAGTGGCGCGAAGACAATTGAAATTTGTGATACCATCGATATTCATCGGCAAAATATCGGCAGTACTAATAATGTCCACTTTTATCTTAAATATCATTAATTTCAGCTACATACAAATATTATACTGTTTGTCGTCCATTGCCGCCATCATCTCCCTCTTCGCATACGCCATAAACACCAAGCGCATACTTGCCGGAAAGGATACAAAAATGAATAAATATTCATAAAATTACGTTGCAACACCAAAGTGCTCGGTATTTCGTCAAGAACAGGTATCATATCTCAAAACACAATATATGAGGGTAAAAATGAAGACAGATATTGAAATTGCACGCGAGGCAAAAATCAAAAATATCAACGATATTGCCGCCACAATGGGCTTGTCTCCTGAAGACATCGAACACTATGGCAAGTATAAAGCTAAATTACCTCTGCAGCTTATCGATGAGGAAAAGGTAAAGAAAGCAAAATTAGTACTGGTTTCTGCCACATCTCCCACACCTGCCGGCGAAGGTAAGACCACTGTATCAATAGGCTTGGCTCAAGGCTTGAACAAACGCAATCGAAAGGCTACCGTCGTTTTGCGCGAGCCATCGCTGGGACCTGTGTTTGGCGTTAAAGGCGGGGCGGCAGGCGGCGGATATGCACAGGTATTGCCGATGGAGGACATTAATCTGCATTTCACAGGCGATTTTGCTGCTATCGAAAAAGCCAATAACCTCCTGTCTACAATGATAGATAACAATATTCAAAATAAAAAAAACTCATTGTGCATCGATCCGCGCACTGTGGTGTGGAAGCGGGTGATGGACATGAACGATAGATCGCTGCGCAACGTAATTACAGGGCTTGGCGGCACTTCGGACGGGATTCCACGCGAAACCGGTTTCGATATCACGGCGGCATCAGAAGTCATGGCAATAATATGCCTGTCAACAAGCATCTCTGATTTGAAGCAAAGGCTTGGCAATATTTTCGTAGGATTTACCTGTGAGCATAAGCCTGTATATGCAAGAGATTTGAATGCCCATGGCGCTATGGCGGCTCTTTTGAAAGATGCGATAAAGCCTAATCTCGTGCAAACTATTGAAGGCACTCCGGCGATAATACACGGCGGTCCTTTTGCCAATATAGCACAAGGCACTAATTCGCTGCTTGCGACAAAAATGGCTATGTCCATGTCAGATTATGTGGTTACGGAGGCTGGCTTCGGCTTTGATTTGGGTGCAGAGAAGTTTCTGGATATCAAGTGTCAGGCGTCGGGTCTTATTCCTAATGCCGCAGTGATAGTAACTACTGCCAGAGCATTGCGTTATCACGGCGGTGTAGCGGTGAGGGAGATAAATGAGCCTAACCTGTCGGCAATTAAAAAAGGTATCGCCAATCTCGAAAAGCACGTGGAAAATGCCACATACCTCAATATCCGCCCTGTGGTGGCTATCAACAGGTTCGCAACGGATATGGATGACGAGATAAATTACATCATTGATTATTGCAAGCGACTGGGTGTTGAGGCTTGCACTGCCGAGGTGTGGGCAAAAGGCGGCAATGGCGCTTTAGAGCTTGCCGACAAAGTGCTTCAGGCTATTGACAAATACGACAGCCCATACAAGCCAGTGTATGATTGGAACTGGTCGCCTGAAAGGAAAATAGCAGCTATTGCACAAAAAATATATGGTGCCTCTGACGTTGAATATACCCCGAAGGCGGTGAATGATTTGAAGAAAATATACGGTCTTGGGCTGGACAAGCTCGCCGTGTGCATTGCCAAGACCCAGAAATCGTTGTCGGACAATCCTTCGCTGCTGGGTCGCCCTTCAGGCTTTGTGCTGACAGTGCGGGAGATAGAAATTGCTGCCGGAGCGGGCTTTATAGTGCCTATTACGGGCGAGATGATGCGTATGCCTGGCTTGCCCGAAGTGCCTTCTGCCGAGCATATCACCATCGACGACGACGGCAACATCTGCGGCTTATCATAGTGCAGCTACGGATAGCTACGGGCATAACGCACAACCATACGAAACAAAAACAACTCAAAACTGTTTAGAAATGCTGTTCTTGTGTTTCCAGTATATGCTGCTTGGTTAAAATTTATTATATTTGTGTTTTATTTTTGTAATTTTTGGGGAAATAAAATGGATAAAAAAAATGAATATGTATTGATATTGGGCGTTTCGAGCGGTTTTGGGAAAGCGACAGCGGCTGCATTTGCTAAAAAAGGATACGATATTTATGGTGTTCATCTTGATATGGGAGCGGCAAAGCAAAAAGTAGATGATTTTCGTAAGGAGCTTGAAAACAATGGTATAAGAGCGACCTTTTTTAATGCCAATGCGGCAGATGACGAAAAGCGAGCAGAAATTATTAAATATATTTCAGATAATGAATCTTCAAATAAAATGCGTATGTTTATGCATTCTATGGCATTTGGAGCATTGAAGCCGTTTATATCGCAGGATAAAGCTGAAATGATGACCAAGAAGCAAGTTGAAATGACAATGGATGTAATGGCAAATTCGCTTGTGTACTGGTCGCAAGATATTTTCAGGGCTAATTTGTTTGCCGAAAATTCTAAAATATTCGCTATGACAAGTATCGGCTCGACCCGAGCAACAATTAGCTATGGAGCTGTATCCGCAGCAAAAGCGGCTCTGGAGTCTTACGTTCGCCAGCTTGCTGTTGAACTCGGTCCATATAAGGTATCAACAAATGCAATACTCGCGGGAGTAACAGATACTCCGGCGGCAAGAAAAATTCCGGGTTTTGAGTCCATGTTGCAGCGTACGCGCGATTATAATCCGTACAAACAAAATACGACACCGGAGCTCGTTGCCAATGCTATGTTGATGCTCTCAAATCCTAATTATTACTTCATCAACGGGCAGACGCTTGCTGTTGATGGTGGTGAAAATATTCTTAATTTTGCAGAATAAAAGGCAGGTCAAAAGCCTGCTTTTTGGAAACTATAAATACACCAGTCCGTGTGTGGCGATTTAATTGCGATTATAGATTTTGCGATGCGGTGGGAATTGGCTGATGCCATTTGCTAAAAATCATATTGTCCATGGGGCAAGGATGAAGTATATTCCGATTAGGAATACAAATATACCGTAAAGTTTTTTGAAAATATCGGCGCTGGTGTTGATAGCTATGCGGGCGCTTATGGCGCTGCCCAATTCGATGCCTATTGCTATCAATATTGCAGCGGCAATGTTGATATAGTTGTTTTGATAGTACATGTAGACGCCGGGAAAGCCAGAAGGCAATAGCAGTGCTGTTAGCGACATTGCCACAGCCTTTTTAGGCTCCATTTTGAGCAATCCTATCAATATCGTTGTAATGATTACTCCGCCGCCAATGCCAAACATGCCTGCGCAAATGCCTGCTGCCACACCTGTTACTGGATATATGTACAGTCCAATATCCGTTCTGTAGGGTTCTGTTTTCTGTTTTTCCTTGCCTCGGATGAATTGCATTGGTTGGGCAAACTTCCAGCCAACCCAAACCAAAAATACGCCATATACCTGCTTAAGCAGAGCGTTATCCAATGATAGCGCAATATTCGCTCCGAAAAAGCTGCCGCAAAAAATACCGAGGGCAATAAGTGCCGATGCCTTTATATTGAGCATGCCCGCTTTTCTATATTGCAGAATTGCCATCAATCCAGCGGGAAGCATGAGCGCAGCAAGAGATGTACCGCTTGCTTCCTGCGCTGTCCAGCCAAAGAACAGTATTAATACAGGCACAATTACGATACCGCCGCCGATACCGAACATACCTGCCAATAATCCAGCACCCAAGCCTATAACTATATATTGTATTATCACGATGCAGGCAGTTTTATGAAAAAAAATTAATAATTAATACAGAACTGTATTGTATATATGCTTTTCGGGTTTTCACGCCGGCTCTTATACCAACAGCTTGCCATTATCCATTATTTTTTTGCCATCGCAATATATGCTGGGCGATTTGATAATGCAGTCAATGTGTATGGGCACGCTGATATTGCCGCCCATTGACAGATTATTGCCGAAAGCAATATGCACTGTGCCGAGCACTTTTTCATCTTCGAGAATCAGTCCGCATATTTGTGCTTTGGGATTAGTACCTACGCCAAATTCGGCCACAGCCTTTGCCCATTTATTGCCAACGCCGTCGAGCATGCTTTTGAGTTCGGCAGCATGTTTTCCGCCTTCGATTGATGCAGCAAATCCATCTGCAATAGTTATTGTAACAGGTTCGTCCACCATGCCTATGCCGGCAATAGAGCCGTCGCAAACGATTTTGCCATAGCTTGTGGTTTCGACAGGAGCAAAATAGACCTCGCCTGATGGGATATTGCCCCAATCGCCTATGTTTTGAAGGACGCCAGTGCTTGAAATTATTTTTCTGCCTCGCGCGCTAAAAGTGGCATCAGTACCCAATGCAGAGGTAAGCCTGACTTCGCTTGCATGTTTAAGTATTTTTTGCAGGCGTTCGTTGGTCTGAATAATTTCTTTTGAATCGGCGGCAAAGCAACGAGTCATGATTTCGGGCGTAATTCCCGGCATTGTACCTACGCGAACGCCTTCTTTTGTTGCCGCCCGCCTTGCCTGAGTGTGGGTTAGGGATCTGGTTGTGGCGCATATCACAAGATCCACTTTCAGCATCAGGTCAGAAATTTGTTGAGGCGGCTCCTGACCATTGACATCTCTTTGTTTCATCTCAAGATAAAAGGATTCTTCGCAGAGCTGTCTACCTGCTTCGTGCAGTGCCATGCCTACTTCTCGGGTGTTTTCATCAGCAATAATTAAAATAGTTTCATCATCTGTTGCACACATGTAGTCTTTGATTGCGGAAAATGATGAATGCTGTAATTGAATAGAAGCCATAGTTTGATAATTATAATATTATAAGTGGATAAATTTTTGTCGGAATGATAGTTTGTTAGAGTATCAAATACAAAGTTATGAAAAAATAGCATTATGGCAAACTTTTTTTTGAAAGAAAGGGCAAATATGCTGACAAAAGCATATTTATGCTTTAAGCAATTCAACAGCTGCAGCTTTAGAATCGAAAATAATATTGCATGTAATACGTTATTATTTTTATTGTAGTGATTAGTATGAAGGTGAATATGAGAATATTACTATGTATTTTGCTCATATTTTTTGAGTGGAATATAATCTCCTTAAGTGCCAAAACCTATCCGGATACGGTTACATCAACTCACCAAACATGTTTGGGTATAAAATATCCAGTAGACAAAGTAGTTGATTTTGGGGATAGATGCGTCCCCATTATTTTATATGACAGTATAAAAATAGTGAAAACAACTCCGGGAGCCAGCCAGCCTGATCCGCATATTATCGTTGATGATCCTTTTTTCAAGCTTTATGTTAGTTACATCACTAAAGGCGGCAGGCGAATAGAAAGGGACGATACCATATATGAGCCTATATATGAGGGCGATACCATTGTTTTTACGGTACGCTGCGCACCTGAGATGCCGGGAAAATATTTTTTTGCTGCCGATTTGTTTTACGCCTTGGAAAGAAAATACATTACTGAGGCTATATGGAAGGAATATACGATATATTACGAGATTAATGCAAAAGCGGATACTGATGTAAGACCTGAAGCCGATACTCTTGATTTCGGCGATATACCTGTTATGAAAGCATATTACAAAGATTTGGAATGGATTTCGGAAGATATAGACACATTGAATGAATATTCCTGTGATGTATACGCATCCTTGAAAGATGTAACATGGAAGAGCAACCCTTTTATCGTATCAAAATATAAGCCCGACATAATGCAATTCAAGGTAACAGCTCAAGATACAGGCACTAAATACCTGAAGTATACATTCTTCTTCAATGAGTGCATTAAAATGCGCAGCGTGATTATAAAATACAATGGCATTTCTTCTGTTCTGGCGGTGAAAAATAAAATTGAGGCTATGGCGAAATGCAGCAGGGATACGGTTATACAGATAGTTTTAAATAATGCCGGCAAGATGCCGCTTCTGATAACGGATGTCAAACTGCGGGAGGCAACAGCGCCATGTGATATATTGAAATTTGCAAGTGAACAACTCTATCCGGTGAAGATTGAGCCGCAAAGTAGCGATACGCTGTCAATACGTTTTTTTTCAGATATAAACGACACTATCAACGCTAACATACAGATATATCACGATGATACGCTAAGATTAACCTCACCGCATAATCCCTCGAATATCAATATCAATGTGATTTTTGCCAGCCCTGTACTTGTACCGGCGCTTACTGTCGTTGATTTTGGCGATGTATGTGTTGGCAGGGGAAAATTAAAATATTTAACTATAAAGAATACTGGCAACTTAACAGCATCTATTCCTAAGGTAGCTTTTAAGCTGAAGGAGTATAATATGGTTCTTTGCCCTGACAGCATCACAGCAGGCAGTAGCGGCTCATACAGCATGGTCTTTATCCCGTCGGTAATGGATGATTTTATTGATACTTTCGAGGTTGCCACCAGTCCATGTAAGGATAAGTATCGCATCGTGGTTAAGGGTCGCGGTGTATCGAATGATGTTACTGTGCTTCCAGAGAATATCAATAGCAGGCAGGCTATAAGTACTGCCAAAAGCTATAGCATAGAGGTTAAGTCGCTGTCATTGCAGAAGATTACAATAGATACGGCATATATTACGCCAATATTGCCGGAAATATCCATTGCATTTATAACTAAATTTCCGTTAACTTTGCACCCTGACAATACGGTGCGCATAAATTTTACTGCTCTATCGAATGTTGAGGCAACCTATGCAGGCGAACTGAAAATACCCTTATCCAGCCAATGCCTTGATACATATAACCTGCCTGTTTATATAGAGTTTATGGATAAACAGGTTCTGCTTTTCAACGAGATAAGCTATCTTGATAATGCAGGCGAAATAATAACGCATATCTCCAAAACAGCTATGTGCGACAGTAGCATTATCTACGATACGATATGGGTGCATAATACTGAAGCGTATACATTTAAAGCATTGAATTTTGAGATGAATACACCTAACTATGCTATATATAATGACTTGCAGCTGCCAAAAAATGTGGCGAAAAATGGCAGGGAGCAGGTCATAATAGCATTCACTCCAACGGGCGAAGGCATTTATGAAAATAAATTAATTTTCGAGATGCAGGATGAAGGCACAGACGAGCCGTATTTCGATACGATACCGGTTACGCATACTTTCCGAAAAGCAGCTACAAATATCAGTAGTAATAAAATAGACTTCGGCTTGACCAATATTTGCGCCGATACCATGACCCAAAAGATAGTATTCACGAACACAGGCTCGCTGCAAGATACTGCAATTATTGATACTTATGACATGCCGAGCTATTACAAGGTATCGCAGGATACCGTTATTGTGCCAGCCAATGGCAGCAGCGAAGTTACGCTGTATTTCATCCCAGGCAACGCAAGCCATACAGGCAAAAGCATATACAATCTGCATATTTCTACAATAATATGCCATAAACAGCTACAATTATTCATAGAGCATGAGCTTGACAATATAGCCTTGACGGCAACCGATGCCGACTTTGGCACATTATATCTATCTGCAAGTAAAACAATGGACATAGAGGTGATTAATACCTCAAAGCATGACATATTATTGACGGAAATAAATCTTCTTCCAGATATGGATAATTATATATTTGATATAGCATTACCAACTACAATACCTGCTAATCAAAGCATATCCATACCTGTTGTATTTACAGCGGATAGCGTCGGCAACTATATTGTAGATATGGTATTTACAGGCGAAAATGACTGTAAGGTTACAGCCATATCCAAGCTAACGGCAAAGGTGCTTGAGCATATATATCCTATTATGATTTGGTTCGATACTACAAAAGCTGCTCCCGGCGATATGGTCAGTCTGAGCGGATATATTGAGCATGTATCGCCCGAACTTAAGGCTGACAGCATCGATATGATTATTGATATAGACAAGTCGCTTTTTGACCTACGCAACATGTATTTGCACTATGGCAATCCTCCTGTGTGGCAGGAATTGAGCTATGAAAACCTGCAGGGCAACAGCATTAAAGCGAGTATTGGTGCGGATGTAGCGGATATGGCACTTCATGCCGATGGCCGCTTTCTGGAGCTTTATGGTCAGGTGCTGCTCTCAAGTCCGAGAAGCACTACAATATCATATAACGTATTTGACATATTTACGTCGCAAAATCACACACTTGTCAAGCGGGACGGCTTATTGGAGCTGTCCGGTTATTGCTTCCCGG
>JAVBOP010000133.1:0-7371 GCA_031550405.1 Kapaibacterium sp. (SeqCode) | reverse complement strand
ACTGCTGTGCGTTGGGCTTGATTCGGATATATCAAAATTGCCCGATTGTTTCGAAAAAAGCATAGAAGGGCTGCTTGAATTCAATAAAAGCATTATTGCCGCAACTTGTGATTTCGCATCGGCTTACAAGATAAATTTTGCTTTTTATGAACAGTATGGCAGCGATGGGTTTGATGCAATAAAGCAAACTTTCGAAATGATTCCCGGCGATACTTTCACTATTGCCGACGCCAAGCGCGGCGATATCGGCAACACTTCTGCTGCCTATTCAAGGTCTGTTTTTAATTTTTTTCAAGCCGATTCGATAACGGTGAATCCATACATGGGATTTGATTCGATAGAACCTTTCATCGAAAGCAACAAGCTGGTGTTTTTATTGGCGCTTACATCCAACAGTGGTTCTAACGATTTTCAAAGGCTTGTTTGTAATGGCAAGCCACTTTACCAGCACGTGATTGAAAAAACTACCGCACGGTATGATGCCGGCAATATTGGCTTTGTCGTTGGTGCAACACATCCGGCGGAGCTTGCAGCCATCCGCAGCATTGCGCCTTCGAACTGTCTGCTGATTCCCGGCGTTGGCGCTCAAGGCGGCGATATTGATGCGATACTTGCCGCAAACGCTGATGCCCTTGCATTAATAAATGTTTCCCGTGCAATTATATACCCGCAAACAGCCATTGCCGATAAGGCTCACTACAGTGCGGCTGTTTGCCTGCTGGCTCAGGAATATGCCATAAAAATGAAAACTGAATAAATTATCTATGTATGGCTTTTACGCATTGTCTTTATTTTGAAATTTAATTTTGTAGTGCAAAATGCGTGCAAAGTCGAGTATTTTATATTTCGACCAAATTTTTCGTTAATAATACGCCGTAATTTTTCATACTCATAAATCCTGTTTTCTGGGTTTTTCAGCGTATCTTCTATAAATTTAGCGATGTCATGCGTTAAAACAATAGGCCTGCCACAATGTTTCGTATAACGCAAAACCCCATTGATACCATCTCGCAAATATGTGTTACGCCAGATATTTATTGTTCTTTCGTGAACATTTAAGATATTTCCAAGCGTTTTGCCCGATATGGCTTTTGGTAAATTTTTTTTCATCAACAATAGCATTTTTATTCGCAAAGCCACAGGCTTGTTATGATATTGCTCTAAATAGTCTTGAAGCTCTGATTCGCTTTCAGTAACAATTATTAATTTATTTTGGAAACTCATAACACTTATAAAATATTATTATTACATACTGCGGATGCTTGATTCAAGGAAATTAGACTAAGCATCCTTTTCCTCATATTTTTCTTTGCACTCAGGACATTGCAAATATTTTTCATACCCACTGTCGATTTTCTTGTACCTTGTCTCCAAGTACGCATGATGGCAGTTGGGGCATTCTTTCTTCACCGGCTCGTTACCTGTTAAATAATTACACTTGGGATACTGAGAACAGCCCCAGAAGCGCTTTTTGGACTTTGAAGAATATCGCTCTACCAAAAAGCCCTCGTTGCATTTTGGACATGTAATGCCCGACTCTATCAGCTTGACGCCGTTGCATTTGGGATATTGGGAACAGCCGTAAAATTTCCCATACTTGCCATCGCGAATATACATATCACTGCCGCATATATCGCATTTGATGCCTTCGGCAACAACAGGTTCTTTTTTGGCTTCGCCTGCTCCGGTTGCAGCCCCGGCTCCAGCGCCATTTGCAGGTATAGGCTTGGTATTGGTACAGTTTGGATAGTTGGAGCAGCCTAAGAACCGCCCGCGCTTGCTCACCTTTATTACCATGTGCCCAACACCGCATACATCGCATTTGACGCCTTGATTTTCTTCTTTGTTCTTCTCTTCTGCCTTTTGCAAAGAATGCGAGAACGAGTCGTAGAACTCATGCAGCAAACTCGGATAGGTCAGCTTGCCTTCGGCAATACGGTCTAACTCCTCCTCCATTTTAGCTGTAAAATCCACATTGAACAAATCGGGGAAGCTGCTCACCAGAACCTTATTGACATCAATACCAAGCTCGGTTGGATAAAATGCCTTGCTTTTGATAGACACATAGTCCCTGTCGAGCAGGGTAGATACTATTTGAGCATAGGTGCTTGGGCGTCCTATGCCAAGCTCATCAAGCTCTTTGACCAGGCTTGCCTCATTATATCGAGCTGGCGGCTTGGTCTGGGAGTGATTAGCCTCTGTATTGCTAATAAATGCCGGTTGGTTTACTTTCAAATTAGCAGGCAACCGCACTTCAGAGGCATCGTTTTTCTCTTCGTCGCCAGCATAATCATAAGCTGCAAGGAAGCCACGGAATGTAACCACAGAGCCTGTTGCACGGAAAATGAAATCCTTGCTTGCAATATTCAAAGTAGTCTGGTCAATGATTGCCGGCGACATTTGGGAGGCGAGGAATCTATTGTATATCAGCTCGTACAGTGCCGCCTCGTCTTTTCCAATATAAGCCTTTACGTATGCAGGAGTATATTTCATTGTCGTCGGTCTTATCGCTTCGTGTGCGTCTTGCACATTGGTTGATTTCGAAGCATACACAGGAGGAACATCAGGCAGATAGTCCCTTCCAAATCTCTTTTCTATATATTCCCTGCAATTGGATAATGCCTCGCTGCTTATACGGGTAGAATCGGTCCTCATATAGGTGATTAAACCCACAGTGCCGTCTTCGCCCATTGGAAGCCCCTCATAGAGCGACTGTGCAAGAACCATTGTCTTTTTATTGGAAAAGCCCAGCTTTTTGGAAGCATCCTGTTGAAGCAAGCTCGTTGTAAATGGCGAGGATGGTCGGCGTTTTATTGATTTTTTAGATATATCATCAATGCTGTAGTCCTGCTCATTTATACGCTTAAGCAATGCCTGTGCCTGCTCTTCTGTCTTGACATAGTGCAGTTTATCCAAAGCACCGGCAATTCTTTTTGTGTCTTCATCAGTTTCTCCGCGCTTGCTGCCTTCAGGATTTTTCACATTCTCCCTGTCGAAAGCAAATAGTCTGGCTTTGATAACCTCGTGCGATTCGGTGGCAAAATTAGCGCTGATCGCCCAGTAATCTATCGGTTCAAAAGCCTGAATAATCTCCTCCCGTTCGCATATCAGTCTAATAGCAACAGATTGCACGCGCCCTGCCGACAGGCTCTGGGTCGTTTTCTCAAGCAAAGCATGAGATAAAAACGGTGAAACTTTATAGCCGATAATTCTGTCCATCACACGGCGTGCCTGCTGCGACATAAACATATCTGTATCTATATCACGGGGCTCTTCTATGCTTTTAAGGATATTTTTCTTTGTAATTTCATTAAAAACAACACGCTTAACATCTGTGTTCGTCTTCTTTATCTCTTCGGCAATATGCCATGCAATAGCCTCTCCCTCCCTATCGGGGTCAGTTGCAATCAAAACATTGTTTGACTTTGAAGCTATTTCCTTAATTTTCTTTATAACTGGCGCCTTGCCACGAATAGTAACATATTTAGGTTCAAAATCGTGCTCAACATCAATACCAAGATTGAATTTCATCAAATCCTTTATATGCCCAATCGATGCCTCGACAACATATTTTTTCCCAAGATACTTGTTTATTGTCTTTGCCTTTGCCGGCGATTCCACTATTACCAGTGTCTTATCTTTCTCTGCCATATATTTTTCTATATTCTGATTATCAAAAAAATTACAAATTTAATGTATTTTTCTGATTTTCACCTCATATCTCAATTATTTTTTTACATTGGGGCTGCGCTATTGGCAAAATTATTTTGTAGGTCGTGCCTTTCCCTGCCTCAATTATTAAAAAAAATCCATAAATATGTTCAGTTATGGAAAAAAGATAGAGGCGTAAGCTATAATTTTTACTACAAAAATGAGCCGATTACTCCGCTGTTGAGCTTGCTGAATGATACGCCCGAACAGTTCTATTTGGAGTTGGTTAGAACTAATACCATTTGCTAATACAAATTTGTAGTTGCTTTGTTTCTCCAAACAGATGTTATATTTACGTATGGATTCTAAAATAAAAATCATTAATGTTATAGAAAGTGAACGAGAGCTTGAAAATTTATTCGACACTCTTGAAAAATAAGTGATTTTTTATCTGATTTAACAAAGTCATTAACAAAAGAGGAGGTAGCTTCAATATGTTCATACAATTATGATGTAAATTTGTATTAGCAAATGGTATTATTGCAATTCATTAAAAAAATATTCATAAAACTATTTCGTATATCTTTTACATTATATCGTTCGCAATAACGTCTATGTTTGCCTGTCAATTCTTGTTTTGAAATTTTATATGAAAAATAAATTTAAATGTCGCATAACCAAAGCGGTGGAAGCAAATAAGAAAAATTTGCTGGAAGGCTCGCTACTCAAGGAAGAATATTTCAAATTGTTTGAACAAATGGAAGCGCCAACCAATAAACAATCCATTTTTAAGAATATTCCTGCCGATTTTTTTGAAAATTTTGAATATGAAGTCTACGACGGCAACTACACTCCACGTCCCGAAGAGGATTATTCAAAATATTTCACAAGCATGGAAAAAGGTAATTTTATCGTTTTGATAAACGGTTTCTTTTCGCCTGAACATTCTCGAATTATTTCTGATAATATTGTTATTTCAAAATTATCTGAAAAGATAAAAAAAGATTATTTTGCCGTTGAAAAATATTATATAACGTATTCCGAGCGGCATGAATACATACTTTCCGCGCTGAATGCTGCGCTTTCTCGCGACGGAATTTTTCTTAACATAAAGGAAAATGCCATTGTTGAAGAGCCGATTTATATTCTGTCTGTTTTCACCAATCAAATGAAAAATTATTTATACAATCAGCGTTTTTTGATACTTGCGGACAAAAATTCACAAGCAACAATTATTGAAAATGTTGTCTCTGAATCAAATTCAAAAGTGATGATGATGCAGGTTACAGAGCTTCACCAATCGCCAAATTCTCTTGTCAATTATTATCGCTTGAACAATTATGCTGCGAAAAAAGAAAATCTCGTGGTATTTTTGGATAGCGAATTTGCGATAGAAGAGAATGCTGTTTTGAATCGATTTTCTATTAATTTTAATTCTACTTTTTCGCGAAATCGAACGAATGTCAAAGCTATTGGCAAGAAGTCAGAAATAAACTTAAATTCGTTTATTTATGTGAAAAACCATGGTGTTATGGATATTCGCACAATACTGGAAATCGCTTCGCCCGAAGTACGTTGCAATCAGTTTGTTAAATCCATTGCCGACGAAAATTCGCGTGTAAATTTTAGCGGGAAAATTGAAATCGAACCGCACGCCCAAAAAGTTGTAGCCAGTCAAAAATCTCGCGGTATTTTACTTAGCAACACCGCTGAAATATTTTGCGAACCTCAACTGGAAATTTATGCGAATGACGTTGTTTGCTCGCATGGCGCTGCAATTGGCAATGTTGATGACGATCTCGTTTTTTATCTCCAATCTCGCGGAATCGCTAAAGACGAAGCGCAAAAGCTGCTGTTGGCGGCATATGCAAGTGAAATTTTAGATAAAATACATATTAAAGAATTGCGAGATAATTTGCTAAATGAATTTCAAAACCATTTGTCTGCTTAACTTCTTAACTTAAACAAAATAAATGGATATTTGACAACGGCTGACTATTATACCGTAAAACAGCATAATAAAGTAAGGCAAAAAAAAAGCTCGATATTGCGGTAATAACGAGCTCTACTTTTTAATAAAACAATGAAATTAAATTTATTTTTTCAAATCTTTTAGCATTGCACTATAACCTTTCTTATCCAAGGTTCTGAATGCTCTCGCTGTTGCCTTGACAACGACCCAGCGATTTTCTTCCGGAAGCCAAATCTTCTTCTTTTGAAGATTGGGAAGAAAACGGCGTCTTGTTTTATTGTTTGCATGCGAAACAGAATTTCCATAAGCCGGTCCAACGCCCGTTAATTCACATCTTTTCGACATTTATATCCCCTTTGTTTATATTCAGAAAATAGACTACAAATATAATAATATTTCTATAGATTACCAAAAAAGTATAATTTTTATTTAAAAACTATGCCTGTCCATGCCCTCGCAAAACACACCATACAGTACGTATAAGTATTTCAAAATCAAAGCGAATAGATATATTTTCGATATAATAAAAATCATCTTTGATTCTATTTTTAATTTCATCCAAATCCAAAACATGAGGCTTGTATTTAACTTGCCACCAACCTGTAATGCCCGGTCGGACAAGATGCCGCCTGTTATAGTAAGGCAACTGTGCCGCAAATTCTTCTGCGAATTTGGGTTGCTCGGGACGAGGCCCAACAACGCTCATATCCCCTATCAAAACATTCACAAACTGTGGTATTTCATCAAGATGCGTCTTTCGTATAAATTTACCAAATTTGGAAACCCGTGGATCGCCAACCTTTGTCCATGCAGCAGTTTGAGCATCTTTGCGCTTGTCTTGCACCATTGAGCGAAATTTATAAATCATGAATAATTTATTATTTTTCCCTACTCTTGGCTGTGTGTAGAAAACATTGCCATCGGAGTCCAGCTTAATTATTATGGCAATAATTATCCAAAAAGGCAAGCCCAACAGCAAAACAAAAAAGCTGAAAAATATGTCAAAAGCTCGTTTCATAAAAGATTCCCAAGGCTTTTGCAAGCAAGTATTGATCTCTATAAGTGGAATTCCATATATGTTTTGCGTTCGCGATTGCCCTGTGAAATGCGCATATAAATTTGGTTCTATTTTAACTCGTATCCCTTTGTTTTCACACAGGGTTGCAAGATCAATCAGCATTTCCGGATCCGGTTTTTTAGCTGCGAAAATAATTTCTTCAACAGGATTATTTTTGATTATGAATAAAAATTCATCAACATGACCTAAATTCAACAAAATATCCATGTTCTGTTCTGATAATTTTTTATCAATTTCTTCTTTTCCAGCTTCGGTAAATATAAATCCTTTAATTTCAAATCCCCATGAAATATTTTCCTGAGATTTTGAATAAAACTTAACCACACTATCAAGATCTCCTACGATAATTGCTGGAATTTTTATGATTTTCGTCTTTCGTAAATAAATTTGAATCCGCCTTGCAATAAATCTAAATATCACAAAGCAAGAAGTCATGATAACAAAATATAGCAGAAATAGCAGCCTGAAAGAGTTTGTTTTATCGTCAGATAGCAAAAACAGAACTATAATGAAACAGCCTGAAAATGATGTTTTTATTACCGCGAAAAATTCATCAAAGGGAGAGCGGAGATGCCAGTTTTGATACATTCCGGCAATAAAAAAAACCACATACCAGAATATGGACATCATTAAACTGCCCAACACATAATCCTGCAAGGTTGGGTGAGCA
>JAVBOP010000186.1:0-3288 GCA_031550405.1 Kapaibacterium sp. (SeqCode) | reverse complement strand
GTCGTATCGCTGCATCATAGTCAGGGATTTTATCTTGCCAAAAAGCGAAGGCTCAAAAAACGAAGTATCGTCATAGTCATTGATGACAATATTGTAGTAAATCAAGGCGGAGTTTGGACTTTCCAGCTTGTCGTATAATTCAGCCATCGGCAAGGATATTGCTAATTCATAGATACAAAACAACTATATTATGAATTTTTATTAATAAAATAATCCAAGCGTTCCATACACTCTTCCTTGCCAAGTATTTCCATCGTTTCAAACATGCCAGCTCCAACAGACTTGCCTGTTAGCATTAGCCTTAACGGGTGAATAACATCTTTTAATTTTAATCCGCTGCTTTCGACATAAGCCTTTGTAATATCATGAGTTGTTTCATGCTTCCAATCCGCTGCATTTCTTAATTTCTCAATCAATTTCTTCATGATTTCTGTTGTGTTTTCCTTCCAATGCTTATCTATGTAGTCCTGCTCATAAGTCTTTGGTTTTTCAAACATATAGTTGCCAAAAACAGGTATTTCATTCAAGAATGTGATTCGCTCTTTCAACAGATTAATCACACTCGAAACATATTCCTTGCAAACCTTTTCAAAGTTAAATTTTTCAAGCGTCGGCATCAGTAATTCTGTCAAATAATCAAGAGGTAGAGTCTTTAGATATTGGGAATTCATCCAGTCAAGTTTTTGCGTGTCAAATACAGCTCCACTTTTGTTAACCTTCTCTAAATTAAAGGCTTGTATAAGCTCGTCCATAGTAAATATTTCTCTGTCCGCTGTTGGATTCCAGCCTAAAAGTGCTATAAAATTGACGAACGCTTCCTTAAAATAGCCTTTCTCAACAAAATCCTCAACGGCAACACTGCCTTGACGCTTGCTCAGCTTGGTTTTATCTTTGTTTAGTAATAGCGGGAGGTGTGCAAATTGCGGACACTCCCAGCCAAATGCCTGATATAGCAACACATGCTTGGGAGTAGACGGCAGCCATTCCTCGCCTCTAATTACATGAGAGATTTGCATTAAATGGTCATCTATAACATTAGCCAAATGGTAAGTTGGAAAGCCGTCAGATTTCAGCAAGATTTGATCATCGACATCGCGACCAGTAACAACAACATCGCCACGAATCGCATCAGTAAAGCGAATTTCAGCATTTAAAGGCACTTTAAGGCGTATTACACAGGCAGTGCCTGCATCTATCAGCTTTTTTGTCTCTTCTTTGCCAAGCGTAAATTCATTGCGCATAACAGTTCTGTCGTATTTTGGTGCAATACCAGCCTTTTGCTGGCGCTCCCGCATGGCATCTAATTCCTCTGCTGTATCAAAGGCATAGTATGCGGAGCCGTTTTCAAGCAATTCATTGGCATATTTAGTATATAAATCAAAGCGTTGCGACTGTATATAGGGTCCATAATCACCGCCAACTTCCGGACTTTCGTCAAATTCTACGCCTGCCCATGTAAGCGATTTTATAAGATTCTCCTGCGCATTTTCAACAAAGCGTGTTCTATCCGTATCCTCTATTCTTAAAATACACTTACCGCCATGATGCTTTGCAAAAAGGTAATTATAAAGTGCCGTTCTCAAACCTCCTACATGAAGATAACCTGTCGGCGACGGTGCAAATCTAACTCTAACTTCCATTATAATATGTAATTAATGTATGTTAAAAAACTACAAATATAATGAAAATTGATTAGCTATTTACAATTGTTTTTTTTGAGATGCGACAGTACATGGACTTTCTGCCTGACTTGGCTGATACAATTTATGCGGTTAATCCTAAAATAACGGAGCTTGCATGAAGCCCGAAATGATTATACCAAACCCAGACGGGAAATATACTGAAGCGTGTGAAAATATGTGGCGGATATCACTGCATAAACATTTATGAACAAAAATTCATAAATATTTAAATATATATTTTTGTTATATAATCTTCATATTGCCTTTATTTTGCCGTAATATCATTGGCGTAATTTTGTACACAGTGAAAGCAACTGGAAAAGATAGATGTCCATAAATAAAAATTCATTACAATAATTATGAAAAAAAATATCAATCATATAATCTTTAAAAATATATTTAGAATATCAAGCTATATCGTTATTGCTATATTGATATTAATAATGGGATTTATCATCGTTAAAGGTATAGGAACGATTTCCGTGAATTTTATATTCGATTATCCCAAAGACGGCATGACAAGCGGCGGTATATTCCCAGCAATTATTGGAACGCTCTGCTTGATTGCTGGAAGTGCCTTGATAAGTTTTCCTGTTGGAATAATGGCTGGAATCTATATGAACGAATATGCCGACAATGGTAAGCTCGTTAGATTTATAAGGCTTATGACAAATAACCTGAGCGGCATTCCTTCTGTTGTTTTCGGATTGTTCGGTATGGCATTATTTGTAAATCAATTAGGCTTTGGCGATTCGATATTGGCAGGCTCATTAACTCTCTCGCTTTTAGTGCTGCCGATAATCATAAGAACTACCGAAGAAGCATTAAAAAGTGTAGATAATTTATACAGAGAAGCAAGTTATGCGCTCGGAGCAAGCAAAATTTATACTGTTGGCAAGGTGATTCTGCCAATCGCAATGCCCAGCATAACAACGGGAATGATTTTGTCAATCGGTCGTATTTCGGGCGAAACAGCACCAATTTTATTTACTGTTGCTGCATATTTTCTGCCGCATTTGCCTACTTCGATTTTCGACCAGGTAATGGCATTGCCTTATCACCTTTATGTAATTTCAACAAGCGGAACAAATATAGAAAAATCCCTGCCAATTGCTTATGGAACGGCATTAATATTGGTATTTATTGTTTTCTGCTGCAATTTTTTAGCAAATCTGATACGCAATAAATACAATAAGCAAAATAATCTTAAGAGATAATACCATTTTCGCATAATTTATGAAAAAATATTCATAATTAATGTCATATACTAAAAAAACCGACATAACATAAAATACATCAAGCTATAACTTGAGACCAAAGTTTACTTCCGTCTTCCTTTTCCTGCTTTTCATAGAGATATTTTTTGTAGATATTTAATTGGTTGTTGCTTTTAAGCCAATGAAAAGCAGCACGGGTTTTGAGTGTGCTACAGGCGTATTTGTCCATTTCGATATGCGCCAAAGGCGTATAGCCTGCCCGAATAATGCCACTGCTTACCTAATACTATTTTTTTGAGGATTTCAAGCCTGGTTGCTTCAATCACATCCGTAGTATCCTCTAAATTATTATATTATTACTGCAAATATACAAAAAAAGCGTATATTTG
>JAVBOP010000048.1:0-15240 GCA_031550405.1 Kapaibacterium sp. (SeqCode) | reverse complement strand
TCCATTTATGAATATTTTTTTAATAATCTATATCGTTGTTGGTTATGATTGAGAAGTTGTTGTGCAGCAGAACAGTGAAAGGTATTTATATATGTTCACTATTCTGCCGCTATTGCTCTTCGATTTCTTGTATCTCCATTTCTCTTTGTTTAAATTTCTATTAATTCTCTGTAACTGTTTTTTTTGATAATTACAACGATGTTGCCATTTCCTAAGCGTAAAACTACAACATATTTTTATATGTGCAACCATTAATTTTTATTTTTTGAAATACTTCAAATACAAAAAGAAGAATTTATTAAAATAAATTCAGAAATATATTATTTGTCATCGGTTTTAATACTTTTTTTATAAAATAAATTTATATTTGGATTGGAGCCGCCCGGTAGCGAACCTTCTTTCACATAGCGTACGTCTTCAACAGAATAAAATGCCGAAGGATTATATTTTTCAAGCAATTCTATCGTTTTATTCAATAAATGGCGTTGTGAAATCATAAATATTATTTTAACTTTTCCAAATTTTCCCTCCGCATTTACAACCGTAAAATTATATTCCTGCTCTTTTAAAATATCAAGTAACTCACTGGAATCCTGATTAGTTATAATGCGAATCACCACATTTCCAAGCGAAAGTTTAGATTCCAATCCCATTCCAATATAAGTCCCAAGCGCATATCCTGTAGCATAAGCTATGTAATATAAGAACTTATCCAAGTGCTGCATGATTTGGCTGACTGCAAGAATCCATATTAATATTTCTATAAAACCAAGAATTGGAGCAATAGCCCTATAGCCTTTGCTAATCAAAATGATTCTAATTGTGCCAATCGACACGTCAAGTATGCGGGCAATAGCAATCAAAAGCGGAACTATAACCCATGAAAAAAATGTCGGATCAAATAAATTTACAAACCAATCCACAACTCACCTGCGCAATCAAATTATAATTCACAAATATACAAAAATACAGGATAATGTTTTTACAGTTTTACAGTTTCCTGTCCTTCCTAAAAAAATGTTTGGCAAAAATGTAGGAGCAATTTTGTAATTTTGAATAAAAAATGAAAATGCAAATATGAAAAATCATACTAAAAAAAATAGCGGAATAAGCCAGTCGGTGCAAGATTATCTGAAAACAATATACAGGCTTGAAAATGTGTACAATAAACTTGTTTCCACGTCAAATATTGCAAAAGAATTGTCCATATCCGATGCGAGTGTTACGGGGATGTTGAAAAAGCTGGAGGCGATGGGGCTTGTTGAATACAGCTCGTATAAAGGTGTGAAATTGACGCAGGAAGGGCAGAAAGCTGCTTTCGATATTATACGCCGGCATCGGCTGATTGAGCTGTTTTTGCAAAAACATTTGGGATATAGCCTGGCTAATTTGCACGAGGAAGCGTGCGAGCTTGAACATTATGTTTCCGATGAATTTGTTGATAGAATTGACATTTTGCTCGGCAATCCGGAAATAGATCCTTTCGGTCATTCAATTCCTACCAAAACCGGCACGATTAAAGACGAATCGCAGCGTACACTGGCAATGGCAGAAGTCGGAGAAGTTGTGCGTATTGCACGCTTATCGGATAATGAGCCAAAGCTGCTTGCCGTTTTTGAAGAAAAAGGGCTTGTGCGGGATGCCGAAATAAAAATAATCAGCAAAGCAGATTTTTCTCCGATGTATATACTGCTGAACGGCACGGAATTGGTGGTGGATTTATTGATATCCGACAAAATTTATATTGATGGTTAATTCGCTGCAAAATATTTTTTTTATTAGAGATACTGTGTTATATTTGCTCTTTAATTTTTGAATTTATTTAATAAACAAGTTAGAATTGGAAAATTGTTGGAGAGAGATTAATGTCAAGAACTCTGAATAAAGTCATGTTGATTGGAAATGTTGGGAAAAATCCCGAGCTAAAATTTACGCCAAGCGGCATTCCTGTTACATCTTTTAACCTTGCAACCACAGATTCGTGGAAAGATCGCTCGGGAAACTTGCAGGAACACACCGATTGGCATTCTGTTGTTGCATGGCGCGGATTAGCGGAAATATGCCACAAACTATTGAAAAAAGGTGCGAGAGTTTATATTGAAGGAAAATTGCAAACGCGGAATTTTGACGATAAAAATGGTTCACGCCGCCATATTGTCGAGATTTTGGTTGATAACATGTTATTGTTAGACAAAAAGAACAAAGAGAATGATATCAGGGAATTTGATACCAACGAGTTTGATTATACGCCTTTTGACGACGATGATGATTTCTTGTCTTCACTCTCAGACGAGGATATTCCTTTGTCGGAAGAGGAATCTATTTATTAATAAAATTAATAAAAAAAGCGGTTACGAAGCCGCTATTTTTTTTACACAGAAATCAATATGAATTGCCAATCGCTTTTATTCTGATACTTTCCTATTTTTTATTTCCTGCACTATATCATAAACAGGCATTTTTAAATTTTTTTCTAAATGATTGCGCAATATTTCCGGCTCATAATTATAGCCTTCTGGCGAGGTTGGATTGGTACATAAGGCTAAAAGTTTAGCTTGCTGCAAAACTTGAATCTTGCCGCTGCATCGCAAAAAACGCTGGTAAGTTGCGGGAGTTACAAAGATATGCGAAAAATCCCTTACAATTAAATTTATGCCTGATAGATTGCGTTTTGCAACCAATGCTTTCAAAAAAAATTCCGTTAAAGCGCCATTTATGAAAATAAATTCATAATCCTCCAAATAATTATCCATCGGCTGGCTATTCGTAAATAATGAATCCGCTATTTTTTCCGCTGCCGAATTGCGATTCAGCGCCCAAACACCGCTTTGTGTCTGGCTGCATATCCTGCGCAGCTCATCATCGGCGGTCTTTATGGAAATTATGCCGCATAAATATTTCACCCTTTGCGTCAGTTTTTCCAGCTGTATAGCGCACGCCGCTCCCGTACATAATATCATGGCATCAGTAATTGCAGGCGAGGCAAGGCTCATGCGGGAAAGAGCGCCATCAACCAAAGTAATATCCACATCCAGCCCGTCCATCAAAGCGATACATTCGCCCAGCCATGCAGAATCGGACGGACCCGACAGAACAATGCGCCCATCGCCTGTAGCACGGGCAATCACCAGCCTTCCCAATGCGGTCATCTTATCACTCATCGACAAAATCTCAGCGCCTATTTCGCGCTCGGAAAAATGCTTTTCAGAAGTGATAAAATAATTGCCTTTTTTCAGCTGTATGCGAGGTTTCAGCGTGTTATACAGCACATCCCTCTCCTCGCCATCCACTCCGATCGAAGTAACCGCCACCTTGCGCTTCTCCTCATGCAGCCTGTCCAAAACATAATTCAGACATGTTGTTTTGCCTGTATTTTTTGCCATACCAACGATAGCCACATTTTTATAGTTTAATATTTTCTGAATAAACGGCACAATGTATTTTTGTTAATGGATATTTTAATATTTTGCAGTACAACACTTGCAAAGATAACAATATCAAATCAAACTATCATCTGAAAAATGGAAGATATGTATGATAAGGCGAGTTGCGAAACGAACGAAGCGGAAACCATTATTTTTTTTGGTTATATAAACAAATTGTACTATCTTTGGCAGTAATTTAAAATTATCATAAAATAATATTGTCAGTTATTTCGTCTAACCCAAACTTACATAGACAATATTCAATATCTATAAAACATACCTTAATATGGAAAAGAAAAAATTTATTGATGTGATGGACACATCATTTCGCGATGGCTTCCAATCAGTATTTGGCGGCAGAGTTTTATTAAATGACTTCATTCCTGCTCTCGAAGCGGCTGTTCACGTTGGCATCCGCCATTTTGAATTTGGCGGCGGTGCAAGATTCCAAGCTCCTTTATTCTATCTAAATGAAAATCCATTCACAATGATGGACAAATTCAGAGAAGTTATTGGACCAGATTTGGTTACTCAAACTTTGTCTCGCGGTATCAATACCGTTGCTTTGGATTCAGCTCCAAGAGAAGTGATAGAGCTTCATGCGAAAATGTTCGCAAAACACGGAACCACTGTGATTCGAAATTTTGACGCATTAAATGATGTACAAAATTTAATTTATAGTGGACAAATGATTGCAAAACACGGATTGAAGCATGAAGTTGTCGTTACCATGATGGAGCTTCCTCCCGGCTGTACAGGCGCTCATGATGTTCCATTTTATGAAAAAACTTTACGCGGCATTCTTGATGCTGGCATTCCTTACCATTCAGTTTGCTTTAAAGATGCAAGCGGAACTTCTGCTCCTCAAAAAATTTATGATACAATCAAAATGGCTCGCAAATTGTTGCCGGAAGGTACTCATATTCGCTTGCATACACATGAAACAGCTGGTGTTTCGGTTGCTTGTTATCTTGCGGCTCTTGAAGCAGGTGCAGATGGTATTGATTTGGCAGCGGCACCAGTTTCTGGTGGCACAAGCCAACCTGATATTATCGTGATGCTTCATGCTCTTAAAGGCAAGCCATTTGATTTAGGTTTGGATATTGAGAAAGTTCGCGAGTATGAAGATACATTCAAAGATGCGTTGAAGGATTATTTCTTCCCGCCAGAAGCAACAATGGTTTCTCCTGAAATTCCGTTCTCGCCTATGCCGGGTGGCGCTTTGACCGCTAACACACAAATGATGCGCGATTTCAAAGTGTTGGATAAATTCCCAACTGTTATCAAGGAAATGCGTGAAGTAGTTGAACGCGGTGGTTTTGCTACTTCGGTTACCCCTGTTTCGCAGTTCTATTTCCAGCAGGCATATAACAATGCTATGCAAGGCAAGTGGAATCAAATCGCTGATGGTTACGGCAAGATGGTTCTTGGCTATTTTGGCAAGACTCCTGTTGCTCCAGATCCAGAAATCGTTAAACTTTGTTCAGAAAAACTCGGCTTGCCTGTAACTACTGAAAATCCAATAGATATAGCTGAAAGAGATCCTAAAAAAGGTCTTAAATATTGGAAAGAAGTTCTTGAAAAAGAAAATCTTCCAACAACTGAAGAGAACTTATTTATTGCTGTTTCGGGTGCAGAAAAAGGTATTGCATTCTTGCAAGGTAAAGCAAAAGCAAGCGTTCGTAAGATTAGCGATGCTCCAGCACCAGCTCCTGCTACAAAACCAGCTGAAGCTAAGAAGCCTGAAGCAAATTATGGTCAGCCAACGCAGCTTGCAGATATGGGCAGCGTTCAACTCGGCAAACCATCAGTTTACAAAATGAACGTTGATAATCAAACCTATTTCGTAGAAGTAGAGCAATTAGGATAGTAAAAAATAAATTATCCACAATGCCATAATTTCGTAAGGGCTTATATTTTTAAGCCCTTTTTTATATGTAGATATATTTATGAAAAAATATTCATAACTATGTTCTCGCACTACCCTATCAGTCTTTCAGAGCTTGTACCTTATTCTTTAATAATTTATCCATTATCAGAATGTATTTTTAATCCATTTGAAAGATGTTATTGATTTTACAGTTTTATTTTCTATATTTTTTAGGTAGTTAGCTAATTTTATCTCCACGTCCTCTAAATTTTCAAAAGTTCCATTTTTAAACTCACCATCCGCGCGTATATGCTTCCAAATTTTTTTAACAAGATTCAATTCCGGATTATACGGCGGCAAAACATAAGTGCAATATTATCAGGTAGTTGCAAAGATTTTGCTTTTTGAAATGCACAGTTGTTTTTGAAGTTTTTTTTAAAGCTTTGATAGCATTAACATCTTTTTTATATGAGACTTACAGGCGATTTTAACTTTTGATTTAAATTTACGAATACATTATTTTCAAATGACGTAAGTATATCAAATTATAATGATTTAAAACATACGGCAGCAACTATTTTGACTACTAGACCACAAAAAATTATAAAAAAAAGGCATCTGGAAAACCCAAATGCCTTGCGAAACAATAATGAATTTATATTCATTTATTTTTTCGATGTATCTATTCGCATCTTGTAGAATGAACGCCATACGAAGACGAGACCTAACACAAAGAATGGAATTGCAATATATAATGCTGTGCTTGAATCACCACCTGCTCGCATTTCGATGCCGATTTCTGTCGCTAATAAGCCGAATAATGTTGAGAATTTGATGATAGGATTTAATGATACAGATGTCGTGTCTTTGAATGGATCGCCAACTGTATCGCCAATAACAGCTGCCTCATGTAAAGGAGAATTTTTTTCTTTCAAATCCACTTCTACTACTTTCTTGGCATTATCCCATGAACCACCTGCATTTGCCATATAAATTGCTTGGAATAAACCAAAGCAGGCAATCGAAATAAGATATGCTACGAAAAAGTTAGGATCCATAAAGGCAAAAGCCAGCGTAAGTGAGATAAGTGCTATAAATATATTCCACATACCCTTTTGAGCATATTGGGTACATATTTTTACGACCGTCTTGGAATCTTCAATGTCTGCCTGCGATTTATTCAAGTCCATGTTGTTTTTGATGAACGAAACCGCTCCATAAGCACCTGTCGTAACCGCCTGCATTGACGCACCGCTAAACCAGAAAATCACCGCACCGCCTGTAATTAAGCCTAATATAACAGGTGCATCGGTTAGCGATAAATGCAATAATCCGACTTTTTCGAGCAATAATATGATAGAGAAAATCATAGTCGTTGCACCAACTACCGCCGTGCCAATCAGCACAGGTTTAGCAGTGGCTTTGAATGTATTACCTGCGGAATCGTTTGCCTCCAAATAGTGTTTGCCCATTTCAAAATCGGGTTCAAAACCGTAATCTCTTTTGATTTCTTCTTTGATGCCGGGTATTTGTTCGATTTGTGAAAGCTCGAATACTGACTGTGCGTTGTCTGTTACTGGTCCATAGCTGTCCACTGCAATTGTTACTGGTCCCATACATAAAAAACCGAACGCAACCAAGCCAAATGCAAAGATAGAAGCATGAGGTCCTAATATGTGTGATAAGCCCATTTCAGCAGTGAAATAAGCCATTGTCATTAATCCAACGATTAATATTCCTGTCCAGAATGCACTGAAATTTCCAGCAACAAGACCAGATAATATGTTTAATGATGGGCCGCCTTCGCGTGAAGCTGTTACAACTTCCTTCACATGCGTTGATTTTGAACTTGTGAAAACCTTAGTAAATTCGGGTATAAGCACTGCAGCCAATGTTCCACAGCTGATAATCAATGCTAATTTCCACCATAAATCTGGATATGCCGTTGAAACGCCATTTTTAATAACAACTATATCTGCAAGCAATGTATGGCTCATCAAGAATGAAGTAGAAATACTAAGAATTGATGCAATCCATATTAATGTAGTCAAAGGTGATTCAAAATCAAATATTTTCTTACTTCCGAAGCGGATTTTTGAAATGAATTGATTAATGAAATAAGAGCAGCCAGACATGAAGTCCATCAAGAAACGCATACCAAATATCCAAACTATCAGCTTAGCTTGAATATCTGCAAAATTATCCGCAACGCCAGTAGTAATAGCCAATGTAATAAATGAGATGAGAGCAACGCCAGTTACGCCGTAAGTCTCAAAACCATCAGCTGTAGGACCAACGCTGTCGCCGGCATTATCGCCAGTACAGTCTGCAATTACACCCGGATTACGAGGATCATCTTCTTTGACATTGAATACAATTTTCATCAAATCCGAACCAATATCAGCAATTTTAGTGAATATACCGCCAGCAATACGCAACGCACTTGCACCAAGCGACTCGCCAATAGCAAAGCCCAAGAAACAAATACCAACAATATCGCGAGGCACGAAAAGCAAGATGACAACCATCATTACTAATTCAAGCGAAATCAAGAACAAGCCAACACTCATGCCAGCACGCAAAGGAATATTAACAACATCCCAAGGCTGTCCACGCAAGGAAGCAAAAGCTGTACGGGCGTTTGCATAAGTATTCACGCGAATGCCATACCATGCAACGGCGTACGAGCCAGCCATACCAATGATAGAAAAAATGAATACCATTAATACTTCTGACATGGTTTTGCCAAGCAAGCCAAGGAAATAAACACCCATTGCTATTGCTATAATCAAGAAAAGCATTATCAAAAAGCGACCTTGCTGCAAAAGATAAGTGCTGCAAGTTTTGTAAATAGTATTTGCAATTTCAAGCATAGACCTGTGTGCTTTCAGGCGTTTGATTTGACTGCGAAGAAGCAAGCTGAACCCAAGAGTTCCAGCAATTACAATTGCTCCATAGAACAAAAAATTCCATGCCGAAATAGTATTTCCCAAAATATGGAAAGTACCTTCGTGCAGGTCAGGGATTGCAATGTCAGCCTCACTTGCAAAGATGCTGACAGTTTGCAACAGAATTGCCACAATTATGGCAAAAAGTGTTTTAAATTTTTTCATAAAAGTTTTTAAGTAATTAATTTATATAAATGTATTTTAGTTAAAAGTGTAAAATTACAAAAATGTTTTGATATATGCTACGATTGAGTAATTAGCCAAGCAAGCTAAAATGATTACAGTTTGCAATTTTAAAGATATGGCATAACTACCCCCATATCATCATAATATCCCTAAAAAAAATACCGTATTTCTACTTGTGTGCAATTATTTTGTAGGTGCGAATGTTATTGGATTTGCAAAATATTTCCTTATTCGTTAGAGGCTTATTCCAGTGTTTTTCGTCGTCAATTATGCTAAATTTCATTTTATTAAATATTTTCAACATTTCAATATGGTATTTATGTACTTCATGTAAGTCCGTTGCTAAAAATAACTTACCACCATCGTTTAAAACTCTGTATATTTCGTCTAAAAATGATTGATTAAAGGCTCGTCGTTTTAAATGCTTGGTTTTGACCCACGGATCAGGAAATAAATAAAACACCTCATCGATTGTTGTATCTTCTATAAAATTCAGACTATTAGAGATGCAATAATGCAAAATGCCGCAATTCGCAATTCCCTCCCCATTAATGTAATTTGCAAGCCAATCGCAACACCATTGACGAACTTCAATTCCAAGCATGTTTTTATCAGGATTTTGCTCGGCAATGGAAAGCAAAAAAAGACCTCGCCCACAGCCAATATCCAGAATTTGCGGCGACTTAGCATTTGCGAATATATTAGACCAATCAATCGTTTTATAAACGGGAGGATAATGTTTCGGAATAATTTTTAATTCATTTAGCGGCATGTAAAAATTGGGAGATGTATGATGCCGCATACGGCTGGGCAGTGGGTATTTATTGAAATCAATTATTTTCATGTGTGTTAATTATAATTAAATAATATGGATAATGAAATTTATGAATAAAAATTCATTATTTCCTTATTCCTGTTTTCACTTTTTTTACATCAAATGCTTTCAGCAGATCCTTTGAATTAATTTTTAGAATAAATCCCTGCTTTCCGCCATTAATGTATATCTCGTCAATATCAAAAATGCTTTCTTCCGCATATATTGGCAACTGCTTTTTTGTTCCAAAAGGGCTCGTGCCTCCAAACTGATAACCTGTTGATTTTATAGCTACTTCCGCTCTGCACATTTCAATTTTTTTTATATTCAGAATGCGTGAAAATTCTTTTATCGAAATTTCCATATCGCCGTGCATAAGCACTATATATACTTCTTTTTCAGAGGCTAAAACTAATGTTTTTATAACTGCATGTTCATCGGTATTCAGCTCCTGCGCCGTTTGTTTGGTTCCGCCTTGTTCTTCATAAGTGTATTGGTACGGTGTATATACTATGTTTTTTTCTTGCAAAAAGCGTGTTGCGGAGGTTACAGGAAAATTGGTTTTAGCCATCATTTACCTTCGAGTTTTATTAATAATTTTTCATCATATACCAAAGTATCACCATATTCCTCCTTACAAGGCGACTCCGCATTAACTTTATCGATAAGTCCTTGAATTTGCTGGATTTGATCGAGTGTGTCATCATAAAAAAATCTTAATTCAGGCGTAAACCTCATTCTGACTTCCTTGGCAACTACCGCACGCAAATAGCCCGTTTTTTTATTTATAAGTGCCAAAAAATCGTTGGGAGTTTTTTTATTGCCCCAAAGGTTGATATATACGCTTGCAACACTTAAATCTTTTGACAGTTTCACCATTGAAATCGATGCCAATCCAAAAGAATTTTCACTTGCAAGCCGTGAAATATGTGTTGATAGCGAGCGCTTAATCACGCTTCCTACTTTTTCAGCTCTGACCGACATATTTTGTCTCCATATCTTACTTATATTGCCTGCAATATACAAATAGGCAGCAAATTATACAAATTTGAGATATTTTGTCAATGCGTTCCAATTGCATTTTATATTCAATTCAAGCTCAAAAATAATATCAATTAACTTCTGTATTGCAGCAATTATAACATAACTTAAAACATCATATAATTTATCAAAAATTTGCATATTAATGGAAAAAATAGTAGATTTGTATTCCTTTATAAAAATTAATAACATCAGGTCAGGTCCCATGCGGCTAAAGCGAGCCCAATCCCGTCAGGTCTGGAAAGAAGCAGCGGTCAGTTTGTCTTTAGAGTGCTATGGTAAACTTGGCCTTTTTTTAAAGAAAACATATTTTCTACCGATACTGATACTATTTTAAAACGGTATACTCAGGAGAACAAATTGAAAGCCGTATGTTTTTTATCGTTATTAATTATTATACTGCCTATTAGTGCCTGCACGCCAGTATCCAACAAGAATATACCGTCAAATCAGAAAGACAAATCTGGAAATAATAATGCCACAACAGTTGCAGCGCCAACTTCAAAAAATAAGAATCAGAAAAGTAACCAGCTGGAAAAACGTAAACTTGCACTAAAAGATATTACTGTGGAGGAGGAGCGGTTTATTGATACAACTTACTATTTTTTGGCGATGGAAAACGGCAAAACAACTGTTGGCACGCATACAGGAATTTTTCCTTCCGCAGGACAGGAGCCAACTAATGCCGAATTTATTCAAATGTTTAATAAATCCATTGAAGAGGCGGAGAGCACTGACAATTATAATTGCGCAGTTTTCAAGTATTTTGCAGATAAGTTCACCTTCAGTGATTCCTTGCGGCAGGAAGCAAATTTTCAACTGGCAGAATGCAACATAAATAACAACAATCTGCATAATGCTTTGGAGCTGTTGGAGACACTTACCACAGAAAAAATGAATAAAGCGGTTGCTCCCAAAATATTGGTACGAATCGGGCAAGTATATTGTGCCATTGGAGATAACGCTCAAGCTGAAAAATATTTCAAACGACTGAAAAAAGAATATCCTAAATCTATTTTTAATCAAATCGCAGATTGCTCCCGATTTTAGCAGTATGTTTTTTTGATACAGCTCCTATGCAAAAACTATTTCCTGTGCGATTTTGTTTGAGGTTGCGGTACCGTATAAATATTCGATTATGGCGAGGGAAAAGTCAATTGCAGTGCCGACTCCGCGGCTTGTAATGACGTTTTTATCCACAACAACAGGCTCAGAGATGAATTGCGCAAGATTTATTTCCTTTTCTATTGACGGATGGCAGGTATAGCTGCAATTGCCATTGACAATTTTCGCTTTTTTTAAAACAAGCGGTGCAGCACATATCGCAGCAATCAGATGCTTTTGGGAATAGTTAAATTTTACCAAGTCTATTAAATGCTCGTCTTCAAGAAATATATGAACCCCTTTTAATCCACCGGGCAGTACAACAGCATCAAATTTGAAAGATTTATGAATATTTTTTAATAATTCATCTGGTATAATTCTAATATTATGCGAGGTGGTAATATTGTCGCTGGTTCCGGCGACTATCACATTGCATTTCGCCCGCCGGAGCAAATCTATTGCTATGACAGCCTCTGCCTCCTCTGTGCCGTCAGCTATTGGAAATAAAATATTTTTATTCATTATTTGCTTTTCTAATCTGTCTTTTTAGAATTTAAGAAAACAATCGCATCAAACAATTCCGCATTCATAAATATTTCTGGAGCAACGATATCGCAGGTAACATAGCGTACTTTCACGCCGGTTTCAAGGAACATATTGGCAGTTTTTTTGTATGATTCCAGCCACTTTCCATTGGTATTTTTGTCATAGAAATCTTGCCCGTTTTGATGAATTATAACCTCAGAAATGCCTGTTTGCACGATGCCGCGGGCGCAGTCGGTGCAAGGCGTCCAAGGCACATATAGCTTGCAGCCTTTCAAAATAGTGCCGCGTCTTGCAGCATTGTAAATTGCATTGCGTTCAGCGTGTTCTATCCAAAAATATTTTTCTCCGCCTTCGCGAGAAAGGCGCATATTATCCTTATCAGTGTCAATACCGCGCGGCAAGGAATTATATCCCGTCGAAACCAGCACATTATCGGCATCAACAATAACAGAGCCGACATGAGTATGCGGGTCCTTGCTGCGCATGCCAACGAGGTAACACATTGTAATATATAGTTGATCCCAGTTTGGGCGTTGCATATTAACTCCAATAAAAAAAGGCTGATAGACAGCCTTGTAAATTATTTGAACATTTCCTTTATCATACCCCAGGTTCGCTTTATGCTTGCGCTTTCTTCCATCACAATCAGTTCGTCGCTATATCCGTCAGCATCAGCGTTATATACTATTCTTATGCGGTAAGTTACGATGTTTGAAGCTTGCAATTCATTATTATAAACTATCTTACGGAAACTGTCCGTATCCCGATAAGTATATGATGACGGCGACCCTTTTGCTTTGATTGTTGCAATTGTTTTAAATGTATTTGCCGAGCCGGAGCGCTGTACCTCAAAATGCAGGATATTGGCTTCCGTCCTTGTATTCCATTCAATTTTAACATCGTCGCCCTGTTTTTTCGCTTTAAAGCTGTCTATCACTATTTCTGCTGCAAACAACACGCCTGTCATTGCCAAAACAGAAACAGCCATTAACAGTATTGTATTAATAAACTTAGCGTTCAAAACATTTCTCCCATGTAAATAACTTTTGCAATTTAACTCTTTATTCATTAATAAACAAATAAAATGTACCTGCATACCATTCAAATATATCTTTATTAATTATTTTTTATCATCACTCCACTGTAACGCTTTTAGCGAGGTGGCGGGGGTTATCAATATCCCTCTTCAGTTCAATACTTATGTAGTATGCCATAAGCTGCAATGGAATGATTGATAAAACAGGCGTGAGCATCGGCAGTGTCTCCGGTATATAAATGATGTGCTCTGCCTTGCTCGCAAGAAAATCATTGCCTTCATAGCCGTGCGTTGCAATCGCTATAATCTTGCCGCCGCGGGCTTTGATTTCTTCAATATTGGAGCAAATTTTTTCAAATATCTCATCTTTTGTGGCAATAACTACCACAGGCATTTCCTCGTCAATCAATGCTAACGGACCGTGCTTCATTTCAGCTGCAGGATAGCCTTCCGCATGAACGTATGAAACTTCTTTGAGTTTCAATGCACCTTCAAGAGCTATAGGATAATTATAGCCTCTACCTAAGTATAAGAAATTACGGGATGATGCATATTTTTGTGAAATTATTTTAATAATATCTATGCTGTCCAGAATAGCATTGATTTTCGCAGGAATAGACTTAATCTCCTTAATAATGCCTATGCCTTCCGATTGCGAAATATTTTTCATCCGCCCAATATACAGCGCCAAAAGCAGCAGCGCTATCACCTGCGAAGTAAATGCCTTTGTAGAGGCAACACCTATTTCGGGTCCAGCATGGAGATACACTCCCGCATCCGTTGCGCGTGCAATAGAACTGCCCACCACATTGACGATACCTAACACAAGGCAGCCCTTGCGCTTTGCCTCGCGAATAGCTTCCAGAGTATCAGCTGTTTCGCCGCTTTGCGATATGGCAATCACAATATCACCGGGGTTCAGCACTGGATTGCGGTAGCGAAATTCCGACGCATATTCGACCTCGACAGGTATGCCCGCAAGAGACTCTATCATATATTCACCCACCAGAGCCGAGTGCCATGAAGTGCCGCAGCCTGTCAGAATAATCCGCTTTGAATTGCGCAGTTTGCCCGCAACTTCAGACAAGCCGCCCAGTTTGACATTGCCAGTATCAACGATAATTCGCCCACGAGTGGCATTCTCAATGCTTTCACCCTGCTCGAAAATTTCCTTAAGCATAAAGTGCTCAAAGCCGCCCTTTTCCAATTGGCTCAGCTCAAACTCAATCGTCTTAATTTCCTTGTTTATCGATATGTTATCAAGTGTTTTTGTAATATAGCCGTCGGAAGAGATAATCACCATTTCATTATCATCCGGATGAATTACTTTATCCGTGTAATCAATGATCGCCGTCTGGTCGGAAGCGAGAATATACTCATTAGTGCCAATACCCAGAACCAGCGGGCTGCCGCGCTTTGCACCGATAATCTTATCAGGCTCGTGGGTGGATAAAACCAGCAGACCGAAAGCACCTATAACGTCATTTAACGCAAGGCGTGTTGCTTCTGTCAAGTCATTTACTTTATCATAGATAGAGCTTATATAGACAGCCAGAACTTCGCTGTCAGTTTCGCTTTTAAAGGTATAGCCCTGCCCAATTAACAGTTTTTTGAGAGAGCGGTGATTCTCGATAATACCGTTATGAATTATTGAGATTTTGCCGGAATTATCAAGATGAGGATGTGCATTTATGTCATTGGGTTCGCCATGCGTCGCCCAGCGAGTATGTCCAAAACCGATATTAGAGTAAATGGCTTTGCAATCCACCAGCTTGCTTAATTCGCTTAAGCGCCCGCTTTTTTTGATAGTTACAAGCTCATTGCCTTTTATGACAGAAATGCCGGCTGAATCGTACCCGCGATATTCCACACGCTTCAAGCCATTCATCACAACTTCGGTTGCATTTTTGCCACCAATATATCCAATAATTCCGCACATATTTTGTATATAATTTTATAACTTACCAGCTGCAATATAAGCAATAATTAGGAATTATCCATATCTTCCGTTCATATTTTATGAATATTTTTTCATTTTTACATTCTTTCCAGTAAGTATACGCTTGATGCTTACAGCGGGCAAAGAGGTTGAGACGCCTATTATACGCCTGGCACAGATGGCGCGGGCTATCGGCATACACCTGATTATTGCCACCCAGCGTCCTTCGGTGAATGTTATCACGGGCATTATCAAGGCTAATTTCCCTGCACGCATTGCATATCTTGTAGCACAAAAGGTTGATTCCCGCACAATTCTTGACGCATCGGGT
>JAVBOP010000159.1:0-6976 GCA_031550405.1 Kapaibacterium sp. (SeqCode) | reverse complement strand
ACCCGATGCGTCAAGAATTGTGCGGGAATCAACCTTTTGTGCTACAAGATATGCAATGCGTGCAGGGAAATTAGCCTTGATAATGCCCGTGATAACATTCACCGAAGGACGCTGGGTGGCAATAATCAGGTGTATGCCGATTGCCCGCGCCATCTGTGCCAGGCGTATAATAGGCGTCTCAACCTCTTTGCCCGCTGTAAGCATCAAATCCGCCAACTCATCAACAATAGCAACGATATAAGGCAGCTCGCGGTGGTCAAAATCCTTGATATGCTTATATGCGCCGCTTCGCACCTTCTCATTATAATCCTTGATATTGCGCTGCCCGACCTTAGCCAGAATATCATACCGCTTTTCCATCTCCAGCACGGCTGCATTCAGCACCGTTATGGCATGTTGCGGCTCCGTTACTATCTCCGCATTAACATCCGGCGAAATAGCGAGGAAATGGTTGGAAAGACGCGCATAGTGCTGCAGCTCCACTTTTTTAGGGTCGATTATGATGAACTTCAATTGCTTGGGATGTTTTTTATATAGCAAAGATGATATAATCGTATTAATTCCAACGGACTTGCCGGAACCGGTAGAACCTGCGATAAGCAGGTGAGGCATTTTGGCTAAATCCGCAATAAGCGGCTCGCCCGATACAGTTTTGCCAAGACCTATCGGCAGCTCGGCGTTGGAAGCCGTGAATTGCGGCGACGAGATAATACTGCGAAACCGCACGATAGATGGATTGGCATTCGGAATCTGTATCCCGACAGTGCCTTTTTCCGGCACAGGCGCAATAATCCGCACGCTTTTCGCCTTTAATGCCATAGAAAGGTCATCGGACAACCCCTCTATTTTATTAATCTTTATGCCGTCGGCAGGCACAAATTCATATTGTGTAACAACAGGTCCCTTGGTAACTTCAAGGTTGGATATGTTTATCTTAAAAGTTTGTAATTTTTCCTGCAATATCTTGCCGTTCCGCTGCAATTCTTCATCATCAGCATAATTCTCGTTGCTGCCAACATCCAGCAAACTGATAGTGGGCGGCGTATACCTTATCTTCTCGTCAAGCACCATAAGGCTTAGCGGGTTTTTGAACGCCAGTTTCATTGCCTCGTAATCATCAATATTGGCTTGGTGCGGTGCTGCATCAACCTCAATTACTAATTTGGGCTTCCTCTCCTCCGGCGGCATCTCGTGCTTTGGCGATAAGTCTATTTTTATCGGCTGGTTGGATAAAATAGCAGGCTTATCTTCAGGATAATAAGCCTGAGGTTCAGGCAGCTCTATATCTGCAATATTTATGAATTTATTTTCATTATTCTCCGTATTTTCTTCAACAATATTATCATTTATTTTATTAACTTCAGATTGCCTTTGCTCGCATTTTTCAATGTCTTCATTTTTAATTTTAATCTGGATTTTATTTTTGAAATTTGCCAAAAATTCATCTTCTTGCATTTGATTTTTAGATGAACTTATTTTCGTTTTTTCTATTGGATTTGAAGTAATATTTTCAGAATTTTCCGCTATAGTATCAAAAATATTTGTGATTTTGGGTGGATTTTTTGCTATGGTTTTCGTTTCAACATTTTGATTTGGCACTATATTTATGAATAATTTTTCATTATTTAATTCAAAATTTTGAGTGATATTTTCATTTTCTTTTTCATCAGGTTTTATGAATAATTTTTCATAATTCTTTGTAATTTCATCAACTTTACTGTTATTTTGCTGTTCAGTTTTATTTTTTTTATTAACAGAAGAATTTATTCTATCAATTGCGTTTTCAATTTTTATCTTCATGCTTTTTAATGCAATTAAGATACTTTCTTTAACTTTGCGATTTCTAATAATCTGGAAAATATCAGTAAATTTATAAACCAAAAATAGAAATGCAAGTAGAAAAATAATCAGTGCTCCAAAAGGAAAAACGATGCGGGAAAGAATTGACGGCAAAAAAATGCCGATTGCTCCGTAAAGTTCTTTCGGGAGGTTGGCAAACGAGGAAAACAATGAAAGCGAGCCGATAAGACAGGAAATCGAAAGACTGAAAATTAAATATATATTGGTGCGGCGAATCAATTTGTCGGGGATTTCGCCAATCTTATACATATTTAAGCCCCAGAAAAATAGAAAGACAGGGAAACAGACAATCATGATTCCAACCGTTCCGTTTATCAAAAAATCCGAAATGCACGCACCCAGCAAACCAAGCAAATTAAATGTCGTATCAAATTTTAGCTTAATCGTGGGTTCGCCCGTGAAAATGCCAAAAAGTTCTCCGAATTTGAATTGCGTATTGGCGTCATCTCTCGTTGTGTGCGAGATAAGAGCGAAAAACAGAAGCACAGAAAACATCATAAACAACATTGCAAAAAGCTTTGTTTGCTTATTTATATCAAATTCAAATTTTTTATTTTCCTGTGGAATTTTTTCAGAATTTTGAGTGATATTTTCCGAGCTATTTGACGTATTCTCGTGTATTTTTTGCCTGATTACAACATCATTGGAATCGATTTCTTTCATTTTTTCCCCCCAGAAATAATGAAAAATTTTTACTTCTTATATAATCTACAAATATACATTTTTTTTTACTTTTATACTATCTTGTGAAAAAGATTGTTTTACCTGATTTTTTCTTTTATTTGCTGTCGTCGCCGTCTTGCGAAATGAAGATGCGGAAAATCTTGACAGCTGTGTCAGGCTGACCGGTGATGAATTGATGCACCTTGTCCTTCAGCTCCATTCTGATCATTTCATCTTCAGAAATTTCGTCGGCAGGCTGAGCTACCGCCAAGGCACTTTGGGCACGTTCTATCAAAGTACTGTGCTCACTGCCGCCGCCGCTATGAGGTACATATTCATCTGTATATTCTGAATCGAAGAAATCCATATCATCTATAAATTGCCCGTCAAGCAGCAGCTGTTCCGGCAGCTCCTCAGACATCACAATCAAGTCGTCATCTTCAAGCTGTATATCTTCAAACTCATCTTCGGTATCGTCTATCAGTTCTTCGAGTATGGAAGCCTCCTCTATCTCTTCCTGCAGCTCCAGCACCTCATCCTCGTCATCGTAATCCTCATCAATATAGAACTCTTCCTCGGGCAAAGTTATAAGACTACTGTCAAATTTATTCAATTCCGGCTGCTCCAGCTTTTTAGGCAAGCCCATCGCTATACGCATCTTGTCTTTAACGAACTTGGCATGTATAAGGCGATACATCATAAATGCCGTCAATAGCACAGCAAGCAGCAGCAGCAGCAGTTTGCGGTTATTATCCTTTTCATACCATGGAATACTGATTTCGTGGTTATGCTCCTGAATTTGATATATCTTATCGGCTAACTGGTCGACAAATGGCACGCAAAGCACATTGACCTCATCGCCCCTTCTTTCGTCATATCCAACCACATTTTTGATTGCTTCTTTTAAATTTTCGAGTTCTTCCTGAGTGCGCGGACGTGATACAACGGTATCCATTCCTTTGGGTGTTTTGCGCACATCAACGATTTCATTAACTATAGCAGTAACTGTAAGGCGCTTAATGCCGCCGATGCCCTTCACAAAATGAGAATCAGCCTTGGTTATCTCATAATTTTTCAGCTCGTTAAGCACTTCCTTCTGCTTATTGATTCCGGGTACAAAAGAGGTGTCGATGTCTGTTTCGGTATCGCTGATATTTTGCTCGCTGCGTTCTACTTGCCGCTCTGGATCATAGTCCGTCTTGTTGACCTGCAATTGGTCGAAGTCTATTTCCGTATTGAGCTTAACCCGTGAGTTTTCAGGACCTAAGGCTGGATCAAGCAACGATTGCACTTTGAACGAATAATATTCTTCTATCTTGCGCTGCTGCTCATATTGCGTAGCAGTAAGCCCTGCCAAAGTGTTATTATTAGCGGCAGCCTCGGACAATATGCGCCCATTGTTGTCGGTAACGGTAACATTATCCGGCGTAAGACCTTCAATACTGCTTGCTACCAGATTCTGTATGCCTTCGATATTTATCTTGCTCAGGCTGCGCCCGCTTTTGAAATGCAACTTAATAGCAGCGGTAGGCTGGCGTTCGTCTTTTTTGAACAGGGTTTTTTCCGGAATAACCAGATGCACTTTCACATCCTTAACCTCATTCATTGACTTTATCGTCCGTTGCAGTTCGCCCTCCAATGCCCGACGGTAATTGACCTTTTGCACAAATTCGCTCATGCCCAAGTTTGTCTTGTCGAAAAGCTCAAATCCCATATAGCTGTCTGCCGGAAGCCCCTGATTGGCAAGGGATAAGCGTGTGTCATAGACTTTATCTTTTTCGACCAGCACCGCCGTTCCATCTTCTACTATCTGGTATTCTATTTGACTTGCCTTCAAATATTCCACTATTTTTGCAGCGTCGGCAGGTTCTAAATTATTGAACAATAAGCCCATATCTTTGGAGCTGGACGCATATCCTATCAATGCTATAATGCCAGCCACTACCAATGTGGCAGCAGCTCCAAAAGCTATTTTCTGTATTCGGCTCAGCTTTTCCAAAAAGCCTTTTGCCTGTGCTAATATATCTGTTGTAGCCATTTTATATCTATTTTAAATATCAAGTGATTATAGCAGCCTTGCTGCCTTGTTTTTGAAATAATAGCGATGTGAATAATCCATTGATTATGAATAAAAATTCATAATTCTCTTGCCTTAACAATATTGTTGCCGTATGGATTATTGGTGCTATACCTGCATTCTCTGTACTTCGCGGTATAAGTCCAAGCCTTTATTTCTTAGCTCCATAAGCAATTGGAAAGTGGTCTTCGCCTTTTGACCTGCAATCATAACTTCATGTAAATCAACAGCTTCGCCTTTAATAAACCTCTCCGTCATGTCGCTTGACTGCGCCTGCATATTATTGACCTCGCCAATGAAATTTTTCATCGTATCAGCAAAACTCGGGCTATTGCTTTCTTCATTTTTTTCGATATTTTGCGATTGTACAAGTGGCTGATACCGCTGCGTCGCATTGATTTCGTTTATCATTTTGTACTCCATTGTTATTAAGAACAACGCAATTATGCACAAATAATGTACCACAAGCAGCATTGGGCTCTATTGCCGCAAACGGCCGTCCATTTGCAGCTTTTTGATTGAGTATTCTTCCATTTCAATAACCACAAGGCGAATATTCGACAGCTGGAAATTGTATCTCCCCATTAAAGAGCCGGTACAAAAACTATAACTTGATTGCTAAATTTTCAATTTGGCAGCTAATATTAGAACTACCTTGTCAGGCGAAACGAGCTTATGTGATAAACTACATCCGAGTATTGGAACGTATGATTTCTGAAGATAATATTGTTCGTTTAATAGATGCTTTGGTGAAAATCCTGAACAATTTAGCTATATTGGTGAAAAATTTTTCATTAATTTTACCTTATGTCAATAAATACTGTATGAATATTTTTTGAATAATTTATCAAAGAGAATTAGCCCGCCAAACCGCAGATAAAAAAAGCGGAGGTATGAAAACTCCGCTTAATGATTTTTTAATTATGTTCCGTATTTTCCTGGTTTGCAGCCTCTTGATTGGGTAATGGCGCATCTGGCTGGTTTTGCTGGCTATCAGGTTCTTTTGCCGTTGGTATGGCTTCGCTTTTTTCATGATTTTTTTTGCGATTATTTTTTCGCTCATCTTCTTTTCGATGAATTTTTTCTAATTCTTTGTTCAAATCATGAACTCTGTGCTCTGTATTTTTCAATGCTCCTTCGCGTTCTGCAATTCTTGCATTAACCGCATTAATTATTTGACTTACGCTACTTTTCGCTGGCGAATTTTCCTCTAATATATTTAATTTTTCGGTTTGAGTAGCAAGTATTTCCCTATCGTTTTGCAATAATACAACCAGACGGTCAGCTTTTTTCTTCATATTTTCCACTGTTTCACGGATCTTTTGAGCTCTTTCGTCAAACTTCCTTCTGTTATATTTTTCTCGCTGCTTCGAAAGCAAATCAAAAGCAGTGCGCGTTTTGTCGAACAATTGGTTGCGCTGGTCTTTCTTAAGCCGCAGTAGTTGCAATTCTGTGCGAATGGAGGACAAATCGTCAGCGCTATTCCTGAAATCAATAGCATTTTCGATATCCACGATAACTACATCTATTCTGGATAAGATTTTTTGATAATTGAGATTTGCTTCTGCTTCAAACTGTTCCCGTTCTTCAACGGACATTTCGTGAACAGCAGAAAATACTTCCCTTATAGCTGCAAACAATTCATCATTATGAATTTTTTTTAATCGAGCATCTCTAATTTTTCCCTGTGCAGCGATTAATTTTTCACGAGCTTCAATAGCCTGTTCTTTTGTAGCATTTTTTGCAAATTCAACAGCTTCAAGAACTATCGGCTTTATTTCCTGATATTTCGCTTCAATTTCTTCATTCGACAATTTCAAAACTTCATCAAATTTTTCACGAACAGCGTCAAAAGTAACACCTATAATCTTAAATAATTCGTTCTTCTGTTCATACTTTAGAACTTTACTTTTAATTTGATTTTGTGCGTGTATTAAGGTATCTCGAGCAGAGAAAAAGTTCTCGGCAGCACTTGCCTTTTTGATTGCATTTTCAACAATCTGCTTCAAATTGTGATAGTTTTCGCTGCATTCCATTTCGAAATTTTCATGATATGCTGTTTGCTTTTTATTCAAAGCGTCGAAAGCAGCTTGCAGCATCTGCCGAAGCTCATTCTTTTGCTCACGAGCAAGCGCTGTATTATTAAATTCATTTTGAACTGCAACAAGCCTTTCTCTTCCTTCCTTAAAAATATCAGATGTTTTTGCAAATTCAATAGCTTCAACCACTTTAGATTTCATCGCTTCATAATTTACGTCCCATAGCTTTTTTTCCTCCTCGAGAAATTCGCCGTGCCTTTGATTTATATTTTCCAATGCAGAAATCAGCAGTGCTTTAAACTCATTTTTTTGAGAAAGCGGCAAAGTTAGTAAATGC
>JAVBOP010000093.1:0-6467 GCA_031550405.1 Kapaibacterium sp. (SeqCode) | reverse complement strand
TTCCGATTTGAAGCAAAACGCCTGCCAAGTATAGCGGGAAGCCCTGAAAATACAGGCAAAAGCAAATATCCGCTTGCCGTTTCGGTATCATTGAAGGGATATGGGTGCTAAGCATGAATAGTAAGTGCGAGACAGGAATTTTTGAATATCGGCAAAAATATCCATATAGCGAAACTATACTTTTGTTTACTGAATTTCAAAATTTGGGTCAAGATAATATAGATGGATTAATTGCTAACTTAATACAGTTAAGCAACTTAACAGATGCGCCAGAAGTAAGAAAACTTGTTCCTAAATCGAATTTATCGGTGCTGACAAACAAAAAAGAAGTGTTTATTAATGCGGTTGAGTTCTTGGCTTATACAGGCGAGGACCAGCTTGAAGCTGGACACGAATATCAGTCGCCTTATGCGACTGATGACGAGTTAGCTTTGTCGTTATTATCGGAAATCTGGCAACCGAATTTCTTTCGACCTGCAATATATGTCGGCACTGAAAATGTTGCAAGTGGTATGAATAATGCGAACTTACAGCCGTTTTCCGACCTTGCAGTTGGATTGCCATCGCAATTTTGTTATCAGGTTAATAAAGTGGTTCAAAATCCGCAGGACATCTACATTACCGCTGCACTTGCAAAAGCTATCAAAACCGAAAATGGTACTAAGTACCGTAATTATCCGATGTTGGCAATTGTAAGTATAAGGAAATAGCGGAATGCTACGGCAATATCAACAGCTATCCCAAAGATACAGGCGAAAAGAAAGCAAACGGCACAAATAAAAAATAATTATTAAAATTTATTTTTACAATACCTGTTCAAACCGAAACTATCAGCACTTCCGCCAACTGTTTATGACTTAATACATATTTCATTTCACGACTTTGATATCTTTTTATATCATTTGCTAGTACAAATTTATAGTTATTTTATTTCCCAAAAAAAACGTTATATTTGCATATAGATTCTAAGATAAAAATCATTAATGTTGTAGAGAATGAACGAGATCTTAAAAAAAATATTAAAAAAATATGCAGGCAAAATCACACTCAACTCGCTTCGCCATATCTTAAAGGTGAGTAAAAATACTCTAAGTATTTGGTGTACAAAGTACTTAAATGGCGGTATTCTATTTTTAGTCCAGAGGAGTATACTTTTGCAGAAAAATTCCTACAAATTCGAGTAGCAGTATTGCTATATATAAGGAATTATTGCTAATTGTTAATCAAAAATTTAATAAAAAACATTCTTATTTTACTTTTCGAAATTATTGTATCCGTAAATTTAAATCAAAAGTTAAAATCGCCCGTAAGTCCCATATAAAAAAGATGTTAATGCTGTCAAATTTAAAAAAAACTTCAAAAATAATTATAAAAAAAGCTTAATAGACAAAATAGATGCTGCATTCTTTGTAATTATGTTTTATAACAATAGGTTACCCTATGTCAAACCTCTGTTTTTTTTGTTTCTGTTGCTGAAAAAATCTTCGATGAATTTCTTCTTGCGCTCCAAATTTAAGCCGTTGTGATTACGCAATTTGTTCTTCAAATCAGAGAAAGATCCATCTAACATATTGATTGTATTTGGAACACCTAATTCCTTATATTCCAAATGGTTAAATAAATATGACAGATTGTTTTTCAAGCTAAAATAGGCACTTCTAAGTCGTTTGTGAGTGTAAAAACTTTTGCCTGTTTTTGACGATAATGAACGTTCGTTCATTAAATATTCCCGCTTTAAATGCCATTTTTCAAGCTCATTTTCAAAGTTAACTCTATCTATTACAGCAAGTTGCAGCGATAATGTACGCAATTCTTTTGCTGCCTCTAACTTCGGTCTTTTGGTCAAATATCGCGTAATTATCTGGCTCTGATGAAACCTGACACATCTGAACCGGAACGTCTGGAAATAGCTTAAAAAGACCTTTTCGACCATCGCAAATTATGCTTTGAATTGAGATGTTATTAAATTTTATTAATTCTATTCCTTGCCCATAAAATGCATTAGTTTCGTAACTAACATATTGATAATAAAGAACTTGACCGCTAAAACTATCCATAAAAATCATGACACCAAAATTGCGACCAAAATATGTAGTACACAACAAAGCATTCGCATCTAATACGTTGGTATCGTTGAGCTTAGAGTGATAACTATTTATTTTTCGCTGGATTGTACGTTTTGAACACTTATATTTCGCTGCAAGCTGAGCATAAGTTTGTTTTCTACCGTATATTCATCCCAAATTTCGGCAGATTTTAAGCGATTTTGAGGCAGAAATTGAAGACCGCAAGAATTGCAATTATAACGCTGAATTTTATTAACAAATCCATATTTTTGTGCGCGTTTTGACCCACGATTTGGGCAGAATTTTTATGCATTATTTTCAAATGATGTAACTATATGAAATTATAATGATTTAAATTGTGTTGCAGCAACTATTTTGGCTGTTAGACTAATTTATAATATATGCAACAACTGTGCTAAGCTATTTATTTATATGGTAATTAGAGAGCTTTTAGGACGAAATTAGAGAGGCGTAAAAATTGGAAAATAAAGCTGGAATGAAAAAATAATGTTATTTTTATAAAAAAAGACTTGTCAAATTTTACTTGATAGGTCTCATACTAATTCTATAAGATTTTGCTAACTATTCTTGTAGAATTTAATTAACTATAAGTTGGCATTAAATACTTTTTAAGGATACATTATGAAAAATCATATTAAAACCCTTAATAATAGTATCAATAAAGCTTTTTGAGTGTTACATAACATGTATAAAGTAGCACCTCAAGGTCTTTGATTTGATACTATAAGTTTAGTATTAGATCTATTGACCTAAGTTTTATTGCGCACCAGTATATGGAATTGCATATACTGGTATTTTATTTATATATTCTATGTATTGATTTCTTATTTTAGTGTTTAGTATAAATTAGTATATAATCACCTTATGATTATAAAGAAATGGGGTTAGCCACACTGCACGGTCGCTTCGTCCCGCATAAAATCATCCCCCTAAGTTCATAAATGTTGAACTCAGGGGAATAGTGATTATGGTGCTAAACAAAAGTATTATTGCTTTTTGTTGATATGGTCAATAGCGAATTGTGCTTTGTGCAGCAACGGCTTGGCGGATAATTCCTCGCCGACGGCTTTTTTCATCCACAGCTCTGGAATGAGTTTGCCTTGTGTGCATATCCTTTGCATTTCATCGCCCAAGTTCTTATCTGCCATATATTCACTCATCTGGAACTCAATCAAATGCCCGATAGGATATGCCGACAAATACAGCGGATAGTCTATCATGTGCGAATATATTGCCAAAATCGGGGAATCCTTGACGCCAAAAACAGGAGCATAATACTCATTCCAGACATCTATCGCTATTTTAACAGCGGCATTCTTTAGTCCCTCGGCATTGCAATCAGGATTGTCATACATCCATTGCCACACGCGCTGGTCGACGAGCGATACACCCATAATTTCGTATGTTGCCCAGCAGTTATCCAATACATCCAAAGCCTCTTTGTCAGGGTTATTGCTTTTTATGCCGAGCAGCTGCAAGTCTCTGTGCTGGAAAGTAAATGCCCATGCCTCAGTAAACGCTGTGTTCGGGACTCCGCGCAATACCCAGTAATCAACATCATACAGCGATAGAGTTTGCTCAACATTATGTCCCAGTTCATGTATGGCAATGTTATATCCCTTATAATCCATGCCGTTACCGCTGATACGCGTACGCAAATGCGCCTTTTCGCCTTTCATATCAGCACCCCAGGCATGCCCTGCCCCTTTTGATGGATCTACCGCAATATGGGATGCTATTTCGAGAGCTTTATCTTTCTTAAATCCTAATTTTATCAATATGTTAGGTATATCTTTTTCTAATGCCGCAGGATTGGGATACAGTGCTGCTGTTTTTCTGCTTAATTCCTCCTGATTGAGCGTGCTGCGGGTTTTGAAGCCGTCATACCATATATCAAACGGTTCGAGATTGCGCCCCAGCCGTTTTTTGATGATTTCAGCCACTGCCTTGATTTGAGGCGATGAGATATAATCAACGAACATTTTCTCTACCTTAGCCTGCGGTATCTCCAACTCTTCGTCAAATTTGGCATTTATGTAATTGCCAACGCCGGGGCGGTATTTGTCTATCTCTACATTTGCATTAAAGCTATTCAACAAATGCTGATACCTTGTGTTTGGCTCGGGCGAAGATGCAATTTCATTGCCGCTTTCATACACCTTATTCGTTGTTGGATTCCACTGGTACTTGTTGCTGTTTATAATGGTTTCGGGTATTTCCTGCTTGATAATCCGCTGCATAACGTCATATACCATGCGCTGTTTTTTCAAGCCTTCTTCAGTGCCGTCATAATGCGATTTGAGTTCATCTCGCAAGTTCCAATGGGATATTAGCTTCAGATCGGCAGGAAAACTGGTCTTGCCGTTATCATCAAGCAAATTGCCCATGTATATGTTATAGTTGGAGATATAGTTGTCGGCATTTGCCATCACGACCGAAAATTTTTGCAGCAAATCGGCTGGTATTCTCGAGGTGAACATATCGCCCATGCGCGCATAAGCCCACTCTTTGCGAGTCCATTTTTCGCCCATTTCCTCTTTTTCCGCCAGCGTATAATGCGGGAAATTCAGTGCGATATGGAATGCAATCCTGTTCCTGTAAAAATCATTTTGGATATTGGCATACGGGTCGTAACCAGCAAATATCTCATCTATTGCCGTCGTATTATAGCCTTCAAGATGCACAGGGCGCTTCAAGTCCAGAGAAATTTTATTGAAATGCCCGAGAATCGTTTCGTAGTGCATTGAGACGCTATTGAACATCTTCTCCAGTTCGGTATCATCATAAATAAATGCCTTCTGGCAAAACGCCTTGAAATCATCGCTGCTGCCGTCTTCCTCCCGCCACAGCATTGCCGTCTGATTAACGCCGCGCTCTATCCTTTGGCGCTGGGCTTCATGTCCCTGCGCCATAGCATCAATCAGCTCGTTGATTGTTTTTTGGTCGATAACTGCAGCGGCATTGCCGTGTTCTTTTTCGACTTCTGTTTTTTTATTTATGCAGCCTGAAACCATAATCGCTGCAATGGCCGAGAATAATAAAAATTTTTTCATAATTGTTTTAATGCAAAATTAATTTAACAAAATCCATAGAGATTAATATAACATATTTTCCCAAAACATCCACAGTAAAATATTGCACTTACATAAAGGAGAAGTTGCCGGTATTATCCTGCCGGCATCCAATACCCAACAGCTATCACTTTCAGTTTAATAGGCTATACTAAAAAACTACCTCCTTCAGGTAAAATGGAATGTATAACGTCCTGCAAATATTGGTAGTTACACATTTTCCTCTTGTAGAGGGGGGCAGCTGAAAGCTGCTATTCCCCTTCGACAGGCTCAGGGAGCTTGGGAAGACAAGCTGGGGTGTTTTAGGATTAATTAACATATATTGATGATGGTTGAGCATAAATAATAAACATAAGCAAGGAGGGCATGTCCCATTGCCATACTTTGGGCATAAAAATGGTATTATAGCAGCAGGTCGATAGATTTTATGGTGATTTTTTTATCCAAATGGAAAGAGAAAAATATACGGAAAAAAATAGCTATCTCTTTAAATTCATTACTGGTTAGCATGATATTGCTATTATGAAGTAAAAAATTAATTTTTTTTAATAATTCTACTGAAAGCTGATGATAATTTGCATTTTTTGCTATAAGCACTGGCTGGGCGTTTTCCAGAGAGATTTTGATTTTCTCTAATTCATTGTTATATATGCTAGTTATGAAATTAAAATCAATACGGTAACCAATTGCATCTGCCAGTCTGAATAAAAATATCGTACTTGTTGAAAAACTGTTTGCATCATAATTCAACTGCTTTAAATATATTATAAGCGTATTAAAAACATCGTAATTAGAATGATTATCGGCTTGTACGCTACTCAAAAATTCTAAAACAGTAAATCCCGCAATAACCGTATCATAATTTTTGGCAATCCTGTTAAATGGTTCAGCTATTTCAATAGTTTTCAGCAAATGCAGCGAGTCTGTATTTTTTTGATAAAATGAGAGATGGACATAAGATAATGGCTCTAATGCCGCACCAAACCTGCTTTTAGAGGTAAATGCGCCTTTGGCAATAATTGATATTTTTCCCATTTCCTTGGTGTAAAGCACTGCGATTTTGCTTGTATCGCCAAACTTCCTCACTTGTAAGACCACAGCTTCCGTTTCAACTATCATGCCCAAAAATACGGAAAAAAATGCCAATTTATAAAATTTTATTTGAACAATCGCTAATCGTTTCTTGCGCATTAACAGAAGAATTATTTTTTGTATATTTGCCTTTAATATTAATTTCACTATTATTATCAAAGGAAATTTCAAAATGAAAAATTTTATTTTAGCGACTGCTTTATTAATTTTTGTTAAT
>JAVBOP010000059.1:0-4438 GCA_031550405.1 Kapaibacterium sp. (SeqCode) | reverse complement strand
TTTAACAATATTATAAAGGATGTTTTTAAATGAAATATCAAAAAATACTGCTCATTGCTATCTCTATGTTGTTTTCTTATATAGGGTTTGCTGAAGAGCACTGCAGCCACAGTCACAAAGAGGCGCAGCTATTAGAATTACAAACTTCAGAAGGTTCGCAAATTGTGCAAATTCAAGGCGATGGTTCCGTTTTACTTCCTCAGGAAGTAATTGCTACACAAAAGGCAAAAGCCTATCAAGCAGTCAACAAGCCATATATTCGGAATATTTCCGATATTAAGCAAAAAGGTTCAAAGCTTCCATTTATTGGCGCAGGCAGTTTGACGGAAGACAATATAGAGCAAACTTGTATTGACTTTTTGAATGCAAACAAATCGAAGCTGAATATAAACACAGACAATATTCGACTTTTAAATAAAAAATACTTTAATAACCGCTGGTTTGTGGTATTCAGACAAATTTTTAATGGAATAGAAATTGTTACATCTGAAGTTAGATTTGTTGTATTTTCAAATGGAAAAATCCAGACATTTACTTCTACATATTATGATGATGTGAGCGTCGAAGCAGCCAAACCTAAAATATCAACATTGTCAGCTCAGCAATCGGCAATCTTTGGCTTGTCAAATCCAATCGAATCATATACCTTTAAGAAAAATGAAAAATTATTCATAATTCCATACTTAAATAATGGCAAATACATTTACAAACTGGCTTATGATTATGAAATAATCGGTGCAACAGAATTTTTTACTGCTTATGTTGATGCTAATGACGGCTCGCTTTTGAAGCGTGCAAACCATGTTCATCATTATGATGCCCAAACAACAGGCGACGGTTATTCAATCAACCCAAACGCTCCTTTGGAATCTCAGTCAATCTTAAATTTTTGTAAATTTAACATTGATGGAACAGAATATAAAACAGATAGGAAGGGATTGATTAAAAATGTGCCGGATGCTGCAAAAGGCAAGGCATTCACAACGAATTTGGAAGGGCAATATGCCAAAATGTATAAAGGCGGTGCACAAATAGATGATAGGCTTGATTGGACAAAAGCAACGCCATATCAATTCGAGGGAACGGTAGGAAGTGATGGCAATATCAATATGGCAGGCAAAACAGCAAATTATGATGAGGTTTTCAGAACCTTGTACTACCATGTCAATGTTGTGCGTAATCATTATTTCCTGCTCGGATTTACAGGCTTGGATAAAAGTTTTCCAATATATACTCAAATATTGCCTGACAATCAGGTCAACACTACAAATGCAACATTCAATGCTTACTCTTCTGGAGATATGGCTCTAACCTTTATGTCAGCTAATAATAACTTGGTGCTTATTGGTCGTTTGGCAAATGTCGTTTACCACGAATATGGACATTCTGTAAACCATTGTATATATAGAGATGCAGGAAAAGGAGGCATGTATAACTCAACTTGTAATGAGGCTTTAGCTGATATATCGGGTGCATTTATAAATGATTATCAGGATGTATTTCGCAATGGATATGCAACAGGTTATGAATACCTTGAAAACCAATACCACATGGAGCGCTTTTTGGACAATGAGTTTATTTTTCCAGACAGCGTTGGCGGCGAATCTCATCATGACAGCCAGATACTTTCTGGAGCAATATGGGATTTCAGACAACATCTTAATGACGTTACAGGCGATTCTGCTTTGGCTTTAGAAACGGCGAACTGGATTGTCCATACAGCTAAACTTGCTACACCGGATGGATATACTCTTGAGGAAGCTTTTTCAAAGTGGTATGAGGAAATGCTTAATGCTTCTGTAGATCAATCCACTGAAGCATCAATGTATTTCAATGAGATAGAACAGGCTTTCAGCCGCCATCATATCGGCTTTGACTTGCGTACAAAAACACTGTTTGAACATGACAATGTCGGGGATATACCCAATAACGAGGCTATATCTATTGTAGCTAAAATACCTGAATTATCGAGTGCGCCTGAGCAGGTTAAAGAGGTTTGGGTGAATTATTATTCATCTCGAGAACCATACGAACTGAAATCAGTGCTTTTAGAAAAAACTGGCGATAACTACGAAGGAAGCATACCGGCGCAAAGTGAAGATACAAGAATTAACTATTATTTTACTTTCAAAAATCCATATTCTGGCGGTATAGTTAAAACCGATGAAGATTATGTATGTTTTGTTGGATACGAGGAAAAATATGCTTCTGATTTTGAAACTACAGCCAATTGGACGGTAACAAATGAAAGCAATACCGAGAGAGGCTGGAAAAATCAAGAGCCAACATTGTCATATATGCAAAACCCCGTGATTATCGTTGAGCCGGAAGCTGATAATACTGATGAAAATGGGAAAAAATGCTGGATGACTACTACTGAATATTCACAGGTCAGCGGCACTTACAGGACATTAAATAGAACATCCACTTTGACATCGCCTTCCATATCACTGGCAAATGCAACTTTTCCTGTTGTTACATATTACATGTATTATCTTAATGTCAGTACTTCCAAAGATAAATATAATACAGGAAGCGGTTCTGGCAAATTAACGACAGAGATTAGCATCGACAATGGCGCAACTTGGCGTAAAGTAGATGAAATTTCAGGTAGATACGTTCCAAAACACTGGACATGGCAAAGGCAATACTTCCCAATTAAAAAATATATGCAGGATGGCGAAGTTTTATCAAATGTACAAATCAGATTCGTTGCATATAACAACACAAACTCAAGCTACTATATAGCGATGATTGATGATATCAAAATCATAAATTCTGAAGATCCGGGCAGCATTTCGAACAAAGATATTGCTCCAAATATTACAGTAATGCCTAATCCCGCATATAATGAAACCAATATTGAGTTTGGGCAACCTCTAATCAATCCAACAATAAGCGTCATTGATGCGCTTGGCAAAGTGGTATTGGAGAGCAATATGTTTGGGGAATTTGATTCCTGTCCAATTGATGTTAATAAATTAGCCATCGGTGTTTATTATATCAAGGTTGATGCCGGCAAAGAGTCATTAATGACTCAATTAAACGTCGTTCGCTAAAACTGAAAAGAAGACATACATTCCAACAGGTGGCTTTTTAGCCGCCTGTTTTTGTTTAATATGCAAATATTATTTTTACCACCATATAGTCCGGAGTGGAAATTCAAACGAGATTTTTCATAACATAAAAATAGAGCAAGATAAAGCATTGGGATTATGTTATGATGAATATTATAACATAGAATTATTAAAAAATTTTCAGAAATATGATATTAATTCAGTTAGGAGAAATTCAATAAATTTTATATATTTGTAATTCTTTTTGACATGTATCAAAAAAATATTTATTAAATCTAATAACCGCCAAATGAACAAAAAACTACTACTTCTGGCTCTACCAATTTCATTGCTATTATGTGTAGCATGTGCCACTCCTCCAAAAGTAACTACCACAGTTATCAAGAGTTACACTCCACTTGATTCACTCCAAGAGGTTAAGGTGTTGTATTCTACAAATCAGGATACTGTTGTTAAGGGCGAGATATTAGGTGAGGTTAAAGTATCAGATGCCGGTTTTACAATTAATTGCGATTCCGCTTCAGTAATATCCTACATTGTAGAAAAAGCTCGAAAAATGGGAGGAAATGCCATTTATATTACCAAACATTTGCGACCATCAATGGCGAGCAGTTGCCATCAAATGCTGGCTAATGTATTATTATTGGATACTTCTTCTACTTTGCCAAAAACTGCGCTTGCGGGAAGTACAGTTGAAAAAAGCGACACCAGTAAATATGTTTCTCTCAGGAATAGTATTACTCCTGTACGTAAATTGTACAGAGCGAGGATTGCGTTAAACGCAGGATATGCCTGGAGAACAGCTGATATAAGTCCTGATCTTTCAGATGAGCAAAAAGAACATATTGAAGAGCTTACATCCGGTATAGTATGGGATGCTTCGGTTGATTACTTTTTTAACAACTTATATGGTATCTCTTTGAATTATTCAAATTACATTGCAAACGCCAATACCAATATGTTGACTACGAAGGATTTAATTACCTATATTGGAGCTGATTTTTTAGTAAGAGAGGGCTTTGGTGCTAATTTCATATTGGCATCGAATATAGGTTTAGGTTATATGAACTATACAAGTAAAAGTACAGAGCAAAATCAGACTGCAACAGCAACGGGCTCAACTTTGGGATTCAATTTTGGCGTAGATGGAGAATATAAATTTTCTAATAATTGGGGAGCTGGATTAAAGTTATCTTATCTTGCGGGGCTTTTAAATCAGATGCACTTTAAATATCCTGATGGAAGTGAAGAAACAATTAATTTTCCACAAGGTTCAGCAGAAGGATTAGGACACTTTCGGATAATGGGAGGTATTAGATATTATTTTAAATAAGGCATGAGACAATTTATGAATTAAAATT
>JAVBOP010000114.1:0-7449 GCA_031550405.1 Kapaibacterium sp. (SeqCode) | reverse complement strand
AGTAAATATACTAATAAAGTAAGCAGTGCATTTGACAGGCAAAAAACCTTGAAAAGTCCCGGCTAGGCTTTATCCATGAAATCCTAGCCGACACGACCAACACGATAGCAGGATGTACAGAAAGATGGTATAAATCCCTGTTTTATAACATCCTTAATAACTTCGCCACTTGTTCTGCTGTCATTCAGATGGAATTGAGACATATCAATAGCCTCGTCGTTCATAGCCTGTTTATAGCCGCCGGGATTAGTCCGGGAACCTGCGCTAATTTGAGAAATACCGAGATTTAGCAAATCCATACGCAGATCCGCATTTTCGCGAGTGGATAATATCATGCCGGTATATGGCACAGTCAACCGCAATACAGCTATTAACTTCTTGAAATTTATATCGGATACCTCATGCGGTATCAGTTCGCTCAGCGGAGCATTTTTGGCATAGCGAATGCGTGGAATTGAGATGGTATGGGGACCGACGCCGAACTCTTTTTCAAGATGTTCCGCATGTGCAATCATCGCCAATACCTCAAATCGGTAGTCAAACAGCCCGAATAGCGCTCCAATACCAATATCGTTTAAACCATTTGCCAGCGCCCTGTCCATCACCTCTATGCGCCAATCATAGTTTGCCTTCTTGCCGGAACGATGCACTTTATTATAGGTTTCTCGATGGTATGTTTCTTGAAATACGGTGTAAGTCCCTATAGGTATTTGACTTAGTAGTTGGAACTCTTCATTGGAGAGCGCCTCGATTTCAACATTAATGCGGCGTATGCTGCTGCCATTATCATTTTTGACAGAATACACGGTATCAATAGTTTGCAAAAAATAATCAAGAGGAGATTTTTTTGAATGCTCGCCCATGAGCAGCAGGATGCGCTTATGTCCCTGATTTAAAATAGATTTAACTTCGCTTTCAATTTCATCAGGCGACAAAGTAGAACGCCGCATCTCTTTATTGGCAACGCGAAAACCACAATACAGGCAGTCATTGGTGCAGTAATTCGAGATATAAAGCGGAGCAAAAAACACAACGCGCTTTCCATATATATATTCTTTTATTTTATTTGCCGTATAAAATAATTCTTGTAAGCTATCGTGATTATTGATATTTATAAGAGCAGCCGCTTGTTCTAAATTCAAGCCTTTACATTTATTTGCTTCATCAATAATTTCTTTGATTAATTGCGGGTCAGGATTTTTATACTTTTCAATCAAACTGAACAATTTGATTTCATCAATGATTTTCATATTTAAATAGAGAGATGTTTTATCGATTACAGTAAGAATAAGACGTAATTGCATAAAACAGATTATAAACAGCATTCGCCGCATACAAGATTTATGAATTTTTTTGAGACCTCTGGTTTATAATATTATAGCATATTCCAATGCTTTATTTTGTTTTGTATGCGATAAGGTTGCAGGCATTTAAGTCGTTGAAATATAAATGGTTAATGAGGCAATAAATGTATCTCTCTATTTACAATATCTTTAATTTTAAGTTGCTTATAATTCTATAAGCTAATTATTACGTAGAATTATGAAAAAATATTCATAAAAATATACTCAGTTTTATACATTGTGCGAATTATTTTTGTCAGTGCCATTTGTAGATATGAATATTTTTTGCGTATTTTTAGCTGTGCTGTTTGTAATTATTAATGTTGGTATAAAAATTTTGAGCAAAATCCTAAAACGCATTGAGCAGGAAAGTAAAAAAATTATTAATAAAATTATTTTTGAAAACAGAAAAACATATCACCTGAATTCGATAAATAACGTTTTTCTTTTGCCGCAGGAACGCAAAATTCTGCTGTTGCGGCACGATAAAATTGGCGATTTGATAATTTCCACTTCTTTTATTAGAATTTTGCGAAAATATAATCCTAAAGCCAGAATAGATATTTTGCTCAGTAAATCAAATATTTCTGCTCAAACATGCGTGAAAAAATATGTAGACAACATTTGGATTTATGAAAAAAAAATCATAAATATATTGAATTTGATTAAGTCTCTCCGACGGAATAAGTATGATATAATTATTGACTTATTCGATAATCCTTCCACAACGTCCGCTTTATTGATTAAGTATATTGCTCCTATATTTGCGATAGGAATTGATAAAAAAAATTCGCACATTTATGACTACACTGTGCCTATGCTGGATAGATTTTCAAGCCATATTGTTGAGCGGACAGCGAACTTATTGCTGGCATTTGGCGTCAATCCACAAGAGGAAAATTTGCATTTGGAGTATGATTTGCTGCAAAATCCGATGAACAAAAACAGCAAATTTCGCTTTGGAATTAATTTAGCAGGCGGCGGTCGCAGCAGATTCTGGGGAAGGGAAAACAATTCTAATCTTATTAAATTTATAGAGTTAAATTATTACGATTCAGAAATCCAATTATTTTTTACCGCTGATTATCAGCAAGATGCGGATTTTCTCAAAGCCAATCATCCTCAAATAATTACAAAAATTTGCGAGAATTTTGACCAGTTTGTAGCAGAAACTTCGACATGCAATTTGATTATATCGCCGGATACTTCAATAGTGCATCTTGCTTCCGCTTTTTCAATTCCTGCCGTTATCCTGTATATTTATAATGCAGATACGACGCATGCCCCCTGGTATCCCTACAAATCGAAATACATTGCAGTTGAAACATCGGCGCCCAATATTTCAGCCATTCCGCTTGAAGATGTAGCCAATGCCGTCAGCAAGTTATATTCAGATATATTTATGAATAAAAATTCATAAATCATAGAGATAGATTATAATTTTAAAATTTTGAGGTTAGTGTTTTTTTTTGTAATTTTAGTTGTTGAAGAAAACAAATCATAGGTTTGAAACAATTTATAGATATGGAAATAATATTCTCTCAAGAAGAGCTTGCAGATTTAACTAAAATTCAATCGAAATATCCCTCGAAAGAAGCAGCGATAATGCCTGTGATGTGGATGGCGCAGAAAAAATTTGGCTGGATTTCACACGACGTTATCAAATATATCGCCGAATTGCTTGAGGTGTCACCATCGAAAGTTGAAGGTGTAGCAACGTTTTACACGATGTTTTACAAAAAACCGGTGGGCAAATATCATATACAGGTTTGCACGAATGTTTCGTGTATGTTGCGCGAAGGAGTAAAGATTTTCAACTATGTTTCCGAAAAACTGCAAATAGGAAATATGGAAAGAACGCAAGACGGTAAATTTTCGCTCGAAGAAGTAGAATGTATGGGCGCCTGCGGAGGCTCGCCAATGATTGCTATCAACGAGGATTACTACGAAAATATTACTATCGGGAAGTTGGAACAGTTAATACATTCTTTAGATTAATATCAAGTATAATAAGTGAAAAAGCACCAAAAAATATCATTTTCTCTTTTATTTACGTTATTTATTTCGGCAATAAATATAATAGATTTTGCGCTCTCCGGCTTTTTGTTTAATACATTTGCGCTGGAAACAGGGCGTATTGTCGGAAATTTTGAATATTGGCGATTATTTTCGTTCCCATTTTTTTTTGGTTCTGTAGAAAGCACTTTCCTGTTTGTCATCATGTTTCTGTTCATTTCTCCGCATGTTGAAAACTTTTTAAGCACCAAACTGTATCCCTTATTTCTATTCCTTGTTTCATTCGTGCTTGGCTCAATAACTACGATGATTTTTGCCGACAGCGGCGTTGTGTTGGGAGGAATGGAAGGCATTTCATTCTTTGTATTTGTCCTGTATTTATTGCTGCTATTCAAAAGCAAGGTGATAGCAGAAAAATATCCGGCTTTGGTAATATCTTCTGCTGCGGTCTTTTTTTGGAGCATATTTAAGTATTTTACAGCAGTAAATTATGGATTTTTCTCCATCTTGCCAGCGCTTGCAATTTCAGTGCTGGGCATAATAGTAGCTTGCTTAATATACTTGCAAATCAATCGGTTAATAAAAAACCGCATAAGAAAAGCCAAAATGTCAATGAAGCCAATGCGAACAATGCGAATGCCAACGTACGAAGAAATCAGTATGGCAATACATGCAAATACCGATTTCAAAAGATTTATTAATAAAAGTTTAAAAAACAATCAACATGTTGTCTCACCGAAAATAGGAGAAAACCCTGTAGAAAACGAGGAGCAGCTTAATATAATCTTGGATAAAATCATAATTGACGGCAAGGATTCTCTTTCAAAAGAAGAAATTATTTTTTTAGAAGAATATTCACGCTCTCTATAGTTTAATGAAAATATTAAATTTAGGATTTCTATGCTCTCATGGCGGCTCAAATATGCAAGCCATAATCAATAGCGTGCATGATGGCAGATTGCAAGCTAATTTGTGTGCTGTTATTTCTAATAATTCGCAGTCAGGAGCTTTGCAAAGAGCGCAGAAACATGCTATTCCCAATTACCATATAAGCGAAAAAACGCATCCCAGCCATGTTGACGATAAAATAACTGAACTATTTAAATACCATAAAGTTAACACAGTTATACTTGCGGGTTATATGAAGCCTGTTTCTCATTGCCTGATTGAGGCATTCAGCGGCTGCGTGCTGAATATTCACCCCGCTCTTCTCCCCAAATTTGGCGGGCGTGGAATGTATGGCATGAATGTGCACCGGGCGGTTTTGCAGGCAGGCGAGCAGGTCAGTGGTGCAACCGTTCATCTTGTCAATTCGGAGTATGATTCGGGCAAAATTTTAGGGCAAATGCAGGTTATGGTGCAACCTGACGACACTCCAGAGACATTGGCAGCCCGTGTTTTGGAAATTGAGCATGCCTTGTATACAGATGTTCTCATCAAAATTTCCCAAGGCGAGAGTATTGTTGGCAATGATGTGGTTTGATTTTAGCGTGATATTTTGTATTTTTATTGGAGATTTATTAAAAATAATTCATTAAAATTGTACAAACCTGTTTTATTATATATCCATTTTGCCGCATAAATAGCTCCTTCTGCAAATCCATTGCGGTTTTTTGCATTGTGGGAAAGCTCTATTGTCTCTTCTGGCGAATCGAAAAATACAGTGTGTTTTCCAAAAATACTGCCGCCGCGTGTTGCTGTAACATGCAGTTCATTCGGCTCAATTTTTCGATTGATATTTTCGGCAAGCATAATATCTTTGATTTTTGAATTATTTATCACAATTTCACTCAGCGATTTCGCCGTTCCACTCGGACTGTCCACCTTGTTTTGATGATGTGTTTCATTTATAAATACATCAAAACTATGGAACTTATCTATATATTGCATTGCATTTTCGACGATTTTGAAAAAAATTTGCATCCCAATTGAAAAATTTGAAGAATAGATAATTCCATTTTTATGTATTTCGCAAATATTGGATAATTCAGGCATTCTACCGTACCATCCAGTAGTGCCAATAACTATATTTTTATTTTGTTTGGCAAGAATTTCAGCGTTTTTCAAAACAGCATCAGGATATGAAAAATCAATAGCAACGTCAAAATCATAGTGCTTATCGGGATTGACAGGGTTATTTATGTCAAAAATATCGCTCACCTCGATGTTATGGCTTTGGGCAATGTTCTCAATATTTTTTCCCATTGCTCCATATCCGATAATGGCTATTTTAGGTAAAATTGTATTCATACATTTAGAGTCCAATTAGTGGTGTTTATTAATTTTTTTTCATAATTCATTGCCAGTTTCCGGCTTTGCTATTTTTTTTATGTAAAATATTAGCAATAACACAGCAACAATGCCTATGAGCGTGAATATGAGCCATAGTTTGGTTGGATTACCATAAATCATTACATCATAATTACTTATGCCAATTGTGTTTGCTGTTTTTAATGCTTCGGCTAATGAAGTGCGCTCTGCCAGTGCAATGCCCGATTTGGCAAGCTGCAAGCGTATGTGCTCTATAATAGGTATATTTACGAGCCTGTCATATAAGTTTGAACCAAGGAAACTTCCGATAAACGAACCAAATGCTCCATACAGAAAACCGAAGCCCAAATATGTTGCTTTTTTATCATGCGGCGCTATAAGACCCAGATAAGATATATACTTAGGATGTGCCGTCATCTCGCCTATAGAAAACGTAAACAGCCCCAAAATAAATATCCATATATTCGAACTGATTGCCAGAAATGCCATGCCGAGCGTTGCCATGCTCAAGCCAACGATAATAGTGGGAATGGGCGCTGTATTTTTGACTATGCGGGAGACTGCAAGCTGCAGCAATATTATTGTAAGTGCATTAATTACAGTAACATGCTCAATATCAAAATACCAGTTTATACCAAACAGACTGCTAATAAAATTGTTCAAAGGCGTGGCATCGACAAACGCCTGCACATACCAAAGCACAGTGCCATACATCTGAAAATATAGCACCCAAAACAAAGAATATATAAGGATGAAGAGTATGAAGCGCCAATCCGAAAACACAACAATAATCTTTTTGGCAATGGAAGCAACGGCTTTGGGAATGGATTCTTTGGCTTCGCCTGCTGCCGCTTTAACCGGCTCCTTGTAGAGGAAAACTACCGGCAGTATCATTAAGCCCGTGCATATACTTGAGGCAATGAATACATAGCTCCAGTCAATGGCTTTCAGCGCCGGCACTATGAATAATGGGAACAGGAAGGCTCCCAGATTGATAGACCAGTAGAAAATGCCAAAGCCGACAGATGAGTTTTTTTCGCTTGTAACGCGCGCAATTGTGCCTGATATTACGGGCTTAAATGTGCCAGCGCCCAGTGCCATTATGGCAAGGGAGAGGAAAACAGTGAAATATTCCGTTGCCTGGCTTGCCAGGAAATATCCGCTGCCTAACAGCGCAAATGCAATTGTGAGCATTCGGCGGTATCCAACTTTATCGGCGATTGCTCCAGTTAGAATCGGCAGAAAGTATAGTGTCGGCTGGATTATTCCAAGTACAGAGCCTGCTTCGCTTACAGTAAAATTTAATTTATCCGTAAGGTATACTGCGAGTATGCTCATCATGCCATAGTATGCACCTCGCTCAAAAAATTCAAAGATGATGACAAGCCAATACACAGGCGGGAATTTAGCTTTTGCAGTTTTATTCGTTTCTTCCATAAATAATTTGCATTATAGACAAAAAGCAAATATAACACAATCGTGCCACGCCGCAAAAGAATAAAAATAGGAAGCGGAGAACGTTTCCCACCCAATCTCCATTTCTTATGCTTCCAATCAAAGATTTGATTAGCTTTCAAGTTCTTGGCGGCTGCCTTTTATCCAGACGGATTCAACATGGTTAATGCCGAAATGATAGAAAAAATCAATATAACTGTCGGCGTTCGCAATGATGAAATCTGCCTGCTTGCCTGCGGACAGGCTGCCTGTGATATCAGATATATCCATCGCTTTGGCGCCATTTATCGTTGCCGCAGTCAGCGCTTCTTCAGCTGTCATGTTCATATTTATAACCGCAAGCGATAGCACAAGTTGCATATTT
>JAVBOP010000120.1:0-5220 GCA_031550405.1 Kapaibacterium sp. (SeqCode) | reverse complement strand
GATTGTTGATATTGCAGGCAAAGAGGTATCAAGCATACCCAATGCTTCGCTTGGCGGTATGACTTACAATATTGATATATCCCGTTTTGATGCCGGCACGTATTTTATAAAACTCTTTCCACTTCAGAAAGGCGCCATCATCACAGAGAAGATAATAAAAGAATAGCTTGTGCAGTAACAAAGTAAAAAAAAAGCCCACCGAAGTGGGCTATTTTTTTATTATTTGACGAAGATTAACTGTTTGGTGTATACATGACCATCGTGCAGGATGCGGACAAAATATGTGCCGACAGCAAGATGCGATTTGGAGAAATCATAACTGAAGTTATTAACACCCAAATGCGATATACCTTCGAATATAGTGCCAACCGACATGCCGCTCATGTCTAACAACTCAACCTTAACGGGAGATACCGAAGCTGCCGTATAGTTCAAATTGAACATGCCGCTTGTCGGGTTAGGTTGTAATTCAAATGCTGCAATTGCCTCGTCAATGCTGCCATTCGCTACAGGTAATGGGTTGCCATCAGCATCAACAACTGTAACTACTACTGTATCCGATATTGTAACACAGTCGTTACCGTTAGATATGCTCACAACGTATTTGCCATTGTCGTCTGTTGTTATTTTAGGTCTTACAATAGAATAGCCGTCAAGCACGCCATCAGTTGGAATTACATTGCCGCCGTTATCAATGTATTTCACGGATACGGAAACATTGGTATTGATTGTATAGTCGAAAATTTTTACATCCGTAGCATCTAATTGAAGATTTATTTCGTTATAGGATGATGGATAATTCAGGTTGTCTATTATATCTGTATAATTTACTGCCACTACTGCTGTATTGCTTTTTGCAATATCTGATGGTTTGTTAGCTTCATATACCTCGACATAGTAATCGCCTGCATCCAATGTATAATCAGCAGCTGATATATTGAGTGTTTCGCTTGCAGCACCGCTGATATTACCGCCATTGCTTAGTGCAACACCGTCTTTATACCATTGGTATATGTAATTATATCCTTCCGGCTCCACCTTGCATGTTAGAGATAATTGATTTCCGTTGCATACTGTTTGATCTGTTGGCTGCACTGAAAATACTATCTCTTCATCCGGGAATAGGTACAAATTATCAGTCTTGATTACATCGCAACGGCTTGTGATTTCACAGAAGAAGTAGTCGCCATTATAAGTAAAGTCATCCTTAACTACATAGCTTATAGTTAGTTTATTGGAATTAACTCCTTTATATTTATAGTTATTAGTCAATTTAACAGCTTGACCTGCCGACATCCGGTACCATTGATAGATATCCTTGTAATATGGCGGAGTAACTCCGACATGATTGGCAATAACCGAGTATACAACAACTCCGTTTAGTGGTGCATAGGTTTCTTTTGCAGGCTGCTCAAAGATGCTTGTAGGCTCCAAGATGAACAATTCTGCAGGTTCTGTTGTATATGTGGCATACCCGTTTGAAGTTGCCACTGTTGCAACATAGACATATTCGCCTGCAAAGCTGTTGTTTACGCCAGTCAAAGTAAGCACTTGGCTGGTATATGGTACCCCATTATTCAGCAAATCCACGCCATTGCGTTGCCATTTGCCGCTGACCAGTTCGCCGGTATAAACAAAGTTAATAGAATAGGTCTCGCCCGGACATAGCACTGTTTTGCTTGCAGGCTGCTCCGCAAAGTAAAATTCAACAGGTGTTACCTTGAATTGTATGGGATCAGATGTCAGCACTCTATGGCATATATTATCTTGCTCTACAATTAAGCGCAATCTGCCGTAATTCTCTATAGTATTGGCAACTAAAGTAAGGCGTTCCGTTGCAGCTGTCGGATTTGAGGTTACATTAATATTCTTCCACGCACTACCATTGTTTATCTGCCACTGATATGCCGTAACAACATTTTCTGCCGGCGAACCATCTGAATACATCACTCTTGAGTCAAAATACAGTATAGTACCTGCGGGCACATCTTTTAAATCGTGCTTGCCGATATATGCTATAGTTGTATGTGCAATGGTATCTTCGTAAGTCAGGTTCATAATAATCGTTGGCGGTGTATCGCAACCTTCGGGTCCATAAGGTGTAAATCTATAGAATTTATAAGCAGTATCTTTCACAAAGGTTAGCGAAGTTGCCGTTTCGTCCGGCATAACCTCCCAATTGGCCCTATCACTGGAACGCTCCCATGTTGCGGGCTCGCTTATGCCAAGCACATCTACATCCAAAGTATATTCAGCGCCGTCATTACACAGGTAGTAGTCTGTTTGCGTTGTCAATATTACGGCTGTTGCAAAAGAAATAGTCGCCAAGCCAGAAGCGTCTGTAATGGCATGTGTTTCAATTTCGTTATTAGCAGTCAGCAAAGAAATGCTGTCCAATGTTGCAGCCAGCACATCGCCACAGGCATTTGTAGCTGATATATCATATACCAGCCAGAAGTAATTGTTGCCTCCACTTAAATCAAACGGAGTATCGGCTATCAAATCAAATTCTGTTTCACCTCCAGCAAACGTATATGTACCAACTTTAGTTGCAGTGTGTATGTCAAATACATCTGTCTGATTGGTATAATATAGCATTGCTTTATTGATAGCACCCGCTGTTGTTCCAGCAGTATTGAAGTGCATTCTCTCAAGCTTAAAAGGATCGATACCATCAATAGTTTGTATGTTCAATCTTGCCAAATTATATATCGTGTCTTCCAATTTCTTTACAGCGGGCTCTGAAAACAAAGTGGCAACATATTCCATTGTATAGGTAAAGGTAATCCGCGGCCTAATCATAGCATTATCAGAAAATACTCCATTGAACCATATAGTTGGATCTGAAGACCACATAGTATAAGTACTCCAATTGGTCATCAATAGATCAAATGCCCATATAGGGCCATAATATGGATCTCCATCTGCGGAAGAATATTCAGTTTGATAGCAAATAAAGCCGTATTCATAAGTATATTCCAAAGAGGTGCTGCCATCTTCATTAGCAAATGCTACTTGCAGATTATCACCTGTATACTTGAATGCACTGTCAAGGTTGATAACTAAATATATACTGTCGACTGTGCCGCCAACAGTACCATCAACCCATACTGTATCAAAAGTATTGTTGACAAAATCATAATTGCCAGACCAAACCTGATGCCAGCCATTGCCAGTGCTCAAATCAACGCTCGTATTAGTCAATGTCCGTATATCGCCTGTACCGGATAGATTTTTAAAGTAAATAGAAATGGCAGGCGGATAGTCTGAAGGCTCGCCAAATGCTACCATGTTCCAATCTATTATTCCTTTGGTATCATCATAAAGCCATAACGGAATGCGCAATTGTGTTAGCAGTCGAGCTGTTCCTCCCATTTCAGCTTGACTGTAAACAACAGTAGTAGCAGAACTATCTGACCATACAAGTTCGGGAAAATCAATATTTAACCTATTGGTAGGATTGAGATAAGCAGGCTGGTCAAACCCTATACTTATTGTATGTTGTGCTGACGCACTGTAATTTATTGCCACTAATGATACCAGCAGCAATAAAATTGAATAAAATCGTTTCATTCTTTTTTGTTATCCTTGAAAATATGTTATTAAAATATTTGTCTTTTAAGCTGAATTTATATTCAAAATTACTAAATTATATTCAAATATAAGGCTAAAAGTATAAATAAGAGTAGATTTATTAACGGATTTTAATTTTTTGCCCAATTTGAATATAATTCAAATCTATATCCATATTTAAATTCTCCAGTTGCTTCATAGAAACATCAAATGACTTCGCAATCGAATATATGGTATCGCCTTTCTTTACCACATATACATTGATTTTGCCTGGTCTGTTTTCATCCTTGCTTCGCTTATTGCCATTCTCACTTACTTTTGGATTTTTTTTTTCAGCTGCCTTGCCTACTTTCAACACTTTACCTATTTGCAGCCTGTCCGACTTTAAATTATTAATTTTTTTTAATTCTTCTACGGATATATTATGTTTATCTGCGACTTTCGACAAATTATCGTTCTTTTTCACAGTGTATGTTATAAGTTTTTCCTTCTCTGTTGCCGTCTTTGCAACCCTGTTATTTGCCGCATTGTTAGTGTTTGCAATTTTAGCTTTTTCAGAAGATTCGGCAGATGTAGACGTTTCAGCCAAACTTGTAGCTGTATTTGTATTCGAATTATCAGCCTCTTTTCCCGTTACAATTAACGTTTGGCCAGCATTCAAAATATCTTCGTCTATCGCAATATTATTCCAATTCCTTAAATCTACAGCACTTATGCTATACTTTTCAGCAACAGCATAAACTGTCTCGTTAGGCTGCACAACATGATAGTTGGCATTCTCATCCTTTGGCTCTGTTTTCGTTACCAATCCATCTTTAGAAAGAATCAGCGCCGATTGTGAATATGTTTTTCCGCCAACAGGTATCTTTATCTGACTGCTGGCATTTAGCGCTATTGATTTCTGATTAAAATTATTTAAAACCAGTAATTCATCAATAGCAACATCATATTTTTTAGCAACTGAAACTACATCCTCACCCTTCTGTACACTGTGCGTCAAATATACCTTGCGCTCTTCTTCAGAAAGCTTTTCAAAATTTGCAGCAAATATTTTTCCCGTACCCTCGGGAACACGGAGGCGATAATATTTTCTATCCGGCGGAGTTATATCATATATCAGCTCGGTATTCAGATTGCGCAGCTCCTGAAGCCCAACTCCCAATGCTTTTGCAACAGCCTCCAAATTAGTAGCTTGCTGCAATTCTATAATGTCATATTTAAACTCAGGCTCATAATCAATATTGACAATATCAATGCCATATTCTGCCGGATTGGATAATACCTTCACCAAAGCTATAAACAGCGGCACATAATTCCTTGTTTCAAGAGGCATTCCAATATTTTTTTTGGTGCGTATATCCCAATATGTCGGCTTGTCGATATTCACCTGCTTTAATGCCCGCCGTACATTTCCCCAGCCCCAGTTATAAGCGCAAATCACCAAATGCCAATCATTGAATTCTGCATATAAATCACGCAAATACCGCAAACCCGCACGTGTTGATTTAATAGGATCGCGCCGCTCATCAACCCAAATAGATTGGCGCTTGTTTAAGCCATAATCCATGCCTGTTGGATACATAAACTGCCATAAACCGACTGCGCCAGCCTTTGAAACATTTATTGGATTAAGCGCACTTTCTATCA
>JAVBOP010000090.1:0-11023 GCA_031550405.1 Kapaibacterium sp. (SeqCode) | reverse complement strand
AAATAAAATGTACTTCTATGAATGAATTTATTAATGCTAAGCCTGCTGGATATTCATCAGCGACTCAATTAGAAATAAAAGCAGTCAATATTTTGAATAATCTTTTATTATTGTCCAACAGAATAATACCTCATTTGCAATCGCAAGATAAAGTTCCTAATATTGATGGCTACATAATAATTACAGATGAGAATGGAATTGAGCTTGGTAAACTTGAAGTCCAAATAAAAACATTGACAAAGAGAAATAATTCCAAACCTAAGCACCAATGTAAAAAAACATTTCTTGCATATTGCGGACATAGCGTCTTACCTGTATTGTTAATTGTTGTAGATGTTGATAATTATGTTGCATACTGGCATCACATTGATAAATTAACACTTTCACAACTCTCCCAGAAAATGAAAGGGAAAACAGTTAATCTTGATTTTCATAAAGATAAATTAATAAAAAAAGATAATTATTTATATGTTGAGCAATGGATTGAAATAGTAAAAAATCTAAAGGAAAAAATATATGATTATGATTTTCAGAAAGAAAGGAAAGAAGAAGCAGAGCAAAAACTAAATGAACTAAATAAATTTAAACATACTGCTATTGGAAAAAAAGATTCAATATTTAAAGAAATGCATATTTTTTTAGATTTTTATAATGGGTTGCTTGATAATGATTTTTTAACAATTAAAGAGTTGCTATATCCTGATTATTGGAAAATTGGATTAGGGATTCTTAAATATTCAGAAAAAACTGCAAATTTTCTTTTATATCCTATTGAATATGAACTAAATGATGTATTGATTAAACAGTATGAATTGCTGGATGAAAAAATTAATTTATCTAAGTTTTTAAAAGGCCTATTTAGCAATCGACATAATCCAATTAAGGAAGAATATAAAAAATATTCTTACAAACTAATTGAAGAAGATACTGAAAGAGCTTTGAAAAACCAATTGCTCTTTGTTAATGATGAATTTCTTGCAAGTGAATATTTATTAGCATTTATAGATAAACTTTATTTTATTTTAGATTTAGATGGCAATGCTTTTGAATATACAATTTCCGAAATAGAATTTGCTATTAATGTATTCTTACCATTTTGGATAGAATTATCTATTGATAAAACAAGATATAAATTCCAAGGAGATGAATACAGTTACTATCTTGACCATATTATAAGATCTCACCATAATACTAAATTTATACAAAAGGTTTGCCAACAGGTTAAAGAAAAAATACAAAATGATGCTAAGCCCTCAATGAGTATAAAGATAAGGTCAGATAGGTTTAAAATGCCTATTCTTAAGCAATGTATCAGTTATTTTAAACAAATTAATATTGACAAAGTATATAGAAGATATGCAAAAACGGATGGTCCGCATACACTTGCAAGAGCATCTTGGGAAGAAGAAAATATTTTTAAAAATATTAAGATATTTTTCGAGCATTTTGCTCGAATTTACGACTTGCTTATTAAAACATATTTCCCAAATTTAGTAAATGAGTTAAGACTATATAATGGTTATAACTTAATTTTAGTAATTACCGATTTCTCTACCAGTTCCTTAAATTATTATTGCCTTCAATCGGATATCAATATTGACAACCATGTTAAAATATATGATTCAAAAGATGAGAATGTGCCATTGACAGATAAAGATTTTGACGATATCTTTATCTTTGGTAACAAGAATATAAACATAGATGGCAATGATTACAAGAGGAAAATAACGGGTATACAACAATTATTAAATTTTGTTTGTCATGAAACACCAATCCTCAAATCAATAAACGACCTTTTATATAAAAAATTAAAACATTACTTGAAAAATAAAAAAAAGCTATATGATATTAAATAATGTATTCTGTTTTCATCATTTCTTTTGCCAATTAAAAAAAAATCCTTAACTTTGCATTACCACAATACAAAATGAAAGGAACAGCAATACGTTCCCAAGTTTTCTTAAAATATAAATGCAACGACAATCTTACGAACCTGTTTTGGCTCGTGAGATCATTTCGATATTTCATACCTAATGATTGTTGTTGCAATGACTTGCGTTTTGTATTGTGGTGATTCAAACGGCTCACGGGCTGTACCTATTTCGCCAATTAATAATTAACAAATTTTAATAAATAATACAAAACGGAGAGAAAATGGACACTCAAAAAATTGAACTATTTATGTCCACTAACGGAAGTAAATTTCCAGATGATAAAGCTATGCTTATTAGAGAACAATTAAAAAAAATTGATGATGAAAAATTTGCATCAATTCAAACAACAGCACTAAAAAATCCGACAACATTATTAATTATTTCTATTTTAGTAGGCTGGGCAGGAGTTGATAGATTCATGCTTGGGCAAACGGGCATGGGAATTTTAAAGTTATTTACAGGGGGTGGATTTTTGATATTATATGTAATTGATTTATTTACCGTTCAGAAGCAAACCAAAGAATTAAATTACAAAAAAATGACAGATGTTCTTTTGACATTACACGCATTTTAGTATAAAATTATTCATTCATAAAAAATAAAATCCATTGAACGGGTGAAAATATCATCCGTTTTTTGTGCATAAGGAATTTTATGAATTTATTTTAATAAAAAAAAGTAGAAATGTAGTAAAAAGAGTTCTAATAGTCAAAATAGGTGCCACAACACAATTTAAGTTGCAATAATTTGATATACTTACAGCATTTGAAAAAAACATGCCCTATTTGTGGGTCAAATCGCACTAAAAAATCTGGTTTTCAATCAGGCCTTCAACGCTATAAATGCAACTGTTGTGGTTTAGTCAATTTTTACAAATGATATATAAATTTTTTGTAAAAGAATATATATTTTGTTTAGCAGTTGCAAATATCTTTGCCATCATTTCAATATTATTCTGTAGATTGCACTTTTCTTATATAAATATATTTAATCAAATACATCTAAATTATGAAAAAAAAATTAATATGCTTTCTTGCGCTTCTTCTGCTTTTACAGATACATTTACTGGCTGGGACGGCGGGAAAAGACGCCAATTATGAATCTCGCTATATTGTGGATATGCCCAACGCAGGCATGCTGACGAAGGGATATTATGGCATAAATGCACAGCTGATAAGCGATGGCGGGCTTGTTCTTGAATTTTTGGCGGCACCGTTTTCGTTTCTAAGTCTTGGCATAAGTTACGGTGGATATGGAGTTATCGGCAATGGCGACATTGATTTTCAGCATCTCCCAGGCTTTGAAATCAAAGCAAGAATTATGGACGAGGAGAAGCTGTTTCCTGCGATTGCGTTGGGCTTTAACTCGCAGGGACATGGCTTGTATTTTGCGGATAAAAAGCGGTTTGAGCAAATGGCTCCCGGTTTTTATATAGCAGCAAGCAAAAGTTTTAATTGGGACTTAGGTGAATTATCGCTACATGCAGGCATTAATTATTGCATTGAACATAAAGGGGATAGAGGTATCAACTTGTATGGCGGGCTTGAACAGGCGCTAGGTAAATATTTTTCGGTTTATTTTGAGGTAAATCCGAATATCAATGATGGCGATAGTGAGATATATCCAGACTTGCCAATAATGCTCAACACTGCCATACGTGCCAGTATTTTCAAGAGCTTAACATTTGAAATGCTGTTCCGCGATTTACTCACAAATTCAAGCTACAGCGAGCGTATAAACCGCTACATAGGTATTGGTTTTGTAAACAAATTCTAAAAAATTCATAATTTTTTAATTTAATAAATGTTGCTAATTTTATTTCAAAACATGGTACAAAGTCCATTACATATTCAATAAAAATCCAAATAAAAATATTTTTTAAAAATAAGGCAGAATCTGTTATATGGCTAAAATAGTGTTAATTTTATAATATTCTGCTTCATTTAAGTTTTTTATTTAACGCAAATTATGCCCAAAATACAACAATTTTATTCTAATGCAAAAATTAATATCTGCTTGCAAATTTTGAATAAGCGCACCGATAATTTTCACAATATTAATTCCTTGTTTTACAATATTCCTCTGTGCGATAAAATTATTATTTCCGAGCATAATTCGCTGGAATTGGCTTGCAATGTTGATTTAGGAATTAATCAAGAGAAAAATTTGGTTTACAAAGCTGCGCAAGAATTATTAAAAAAAATTCATAAACCTTACACAGCAAAAATACAATTGATAAAAAATATTCCTTCCGGTGCTGGTTTGGGCGGTGGAAGTTCCAATGCTGCAACAGCCTTACTTGGATTAAATGAATTTTGGAATACAGGTTTAAATCAAAATGAATTGTTGGAAATTGCAGCTAAATTAGGTTCGGACGTTCCATTTTTCATATATAATTCACCTGCTATCGTTTCCGGACGAGGTGAAATTATTGAATTAATAGATTTTAAATTAAATTATTATTGTTTAATTGTTTTTCCAAATATTTACATAAATACTTCAAATGCTTATAGTTTATTAAAAAGGGAACAATCTAAATTTGAGATTGTAGATATTAAAGCGCAACTAAAAAAACGAAATGGTATTAAAAATATTTTAATAAATGATTTCGAGAACGTGATTTTTGAAAATCATCCTGAAATGCAAATAATTAAAAACAAATTAATGTATTTATCGAATGGATTGGCATTAATGTCGGGTAGTGGTTCTTCTTTTTTCGCGTTATTCGAGACCGAATCATCGCTCCAAAAAGCACAGGAAAAATTTGTTCAATCTTCTTATTTCACATACACTTGCATGATATAAAAAGTAATAGCGTTTCCTTTATCCAGAATTATTAATTTAAATTTATTTTAAATTCAGCAATTCTTTATAATCACAAATTCCATAAATTATAGCTCTTTGGGAAACGGCATTTACTTTGTGATGTTATTTACACCGGCAAATGAGATTACTTATGTAAAAACTCTCTATAAAGGCATTGAATTAGTGCAATAGCCAATTTTTATATCTTAACACTCCGCAGCGATACAATCCATACAAGCATGTATCGCTGTTTTTTGTATATTCACAAGAATTATGAAAAAAAATTAATATTGTTAATTAGGATTAATAAACACATCTTGATGATGGTTGGGTATAAGTTGTTCTACAGGCTTTAAATTAACTAAAAGCTTTCATTTTTGAGGCTACATTAATGAAAGCTTTTATTCTATATATCGAAATTATATACCGTTGCTATAACTACTTTATATATGCAAAGTTGGCGATTTTACGGTATACGCCATTAACGCGTAATTCGCATAAATATATGCCTGTTGAAATACCAAGGTTATTTAAATTTAATTCATATTGACCTTTCTTTGCAGCAACCGGCACGGGCAACATCACTGCCTCGCCAAGTACGTTATATATTGCAAGGCAGGCATTGTCGCAATCAAAGCCAAGCGAGTAACTGACTATATTATCAGCAATGCCAAGCGAAAATGGCGTGTCGGAAATAGTGATATACCGCAAGTCAGGCGAACATGGCGGTTCTATCTCGATTTCAGCTGTTTTTGAAGTATCTAACCATATACATTCTATAGAGTTAATCTCAATTACAGGCATTATGTTCACGGTATAATATTCAGGTAAAATCTTTGGAACAATTTCTGCCATCGGAAAAATTAATAAAAATTCAATATCGAACAAATTCATACTGTCTTTAAAGTTTAATCCGTTTGTATTGTGCAGGGTTATGGAAAAATGCGATGTTAATGTTGCAAAATCTTCCGTCAGAGAAGTATCCACAATTGTCCAACCTGTAGTATCCACCAGCTTTAATGTCTTAAGTTGCAGCCATACAAGGGCATTACAATAATCAAAACTGATTTTTACCTCGGTAGCGTTGGGCAGTACCACGCTATGGGCATCGGAGTGTAACTTCATGCGAACCTTAGGCTTATCGCCAATTTTATAAATATGTCCTGCCTTCGTTGGGTTTTTGCCGCGATAGGTTTTAGCAGAGGCATATATCGCAGTGTCCTTTCCATGCGCAAATATCACATGAATAGTCCTGTCCTTGGCGCCACCATTAAAGGTGTAACTGTCAACAACACCGACGCTTACACCATCAACAAGCACATCGGCAATATGATAGCACGGATCTGCAACCATGTTAAATGTTGTAGGATTATCAATACATGGCGGAATGAGTGTACCTGAGGGCGAAATGCTGCCGCCAATTGTTGCTGAGGCTATTATCGTGATTTCGCCATTTTCAAGTTGCGGCAAAACAGGATAGCCGTTGTTGCGATATGGCGTTGTATCTTGCGACCATACCGTTGGTATTTGCCCATTATTCAAGGTAGTTACAAAGGCAGCATCTCTCATTTGGGTAGATGTTTTTTCTGTTGTGCCTGCGCTGCTTCCATATCCGGCGCCTGATGCGGCAGTAGCTGTTAAGTAATAGCAATTACTCATAGATACCTCGTATTGAGCATTTGGCATAATTACCCCCATAATGCCGCCTGCATACAAACCTGTTACCTTATTGATATTATAGCAGTTTTTAATATAAAGATTTCCTTGAGTATGTCCTCCACTTATAGAGCCCATGATACCGCCAACACCCGCACTGTTCGCACTGCCAACCACCTTTCCTGCGTTATAGCAGTTTTCAATAGTAATGTTGAATATCTTGTCGCGCAGAGATAAGCCGCCTGCAATACCACCCAGATTATTAGTAGCATAAATCTCCATATCTACATGAACTTTTATATTGCCTGTATTATAACAATTAGACAATGTAATATTTTTATTATCAGTAAAGTCGCCTATAATACCGCCTGCCGCAACGTATGAGCAGCTTTTCATGATATCAATATTTCCGGTATTGTAGCAATCGCTTATACGGCATTCATTATTCGCACAGCCAACGATACCGCCAATACATGCAGAAAAAGTACTGTTAGTTAATATATTGCCTGTATTGACACAATGCGAAAGTTTATTGTTATAAGAAGAGCCTACAATACCACCAATACCAGCCATAACGTATCCGCTTATCTTGCCGGAATTATAACAGTTAATAATAGTACCGGCTGAATCTTCTCCAGCAATACCACCAATACTTTTACCCTCGTCATTTATACTTTCAATACTTCCATTATTGCAACAATAAGCGATAGTACCATAATTTATACCCACAATACCGCCAGTAGCAGAAGCAATTATACCATCAGGATATGAATAAATACTTGCTGCGCAATGATTCATTATTGTGGCATTATTAAAGCAATTGGTTATGGTGCCATAATTAATGCCTGCAATACCACCAACATTACATAAGGATTTTTTATATGATACAATTATACCGCCGCTGGCAATACGCAGATTGCGGACGGAAGCAGTCTTGGCAACACATGCGAACAAACCTGTACTGGTTTGTTTAGAGCTGCCGTCGATAAACGGGTTATACACAGCGAGGTTAAATATAGAATGGCCGCCGCCATCAAAATGCCCGCGGAAAGGCATTGCCATTTTGCCTATTGTATTCAAGACAGTATTCACTATCGCCAAATCAATATCGTCCGTCATAAGAAAATATTTATTTGAATACAGGTTACCCTGATTTACCGAATCGCTAAACGTCAGCAAATCAACAACATTTGCTATTTGATATGGATTGCTTTGGCTGCCATCGCCACCCGAATACTGGGCATAAGCACTGGATATTGCCAAAATAAAAACGAGAAATATTATTATTTTTTTCATAAGACCACCAATATTGATTATTAACAACTATTAATATGTTAAATATAGCAAAAAAAATTTATATACAAGTAAGTATTATTGTATTTCCATATTTTCTAAATAAAAAAATATGGATCTGGCGTGCATTGGATGTAGATCGTTATGCCCAAACATTCGCCTCAAAAGGTTATTCTTTAGAATTTACAATGATTTTGCCCTTCATACCCGATGAAATATGAAAACGGCATACATAATAAACAGTGCCAACATCGGATTTGGACGCTATATACTGATGTGTGCCGGCATTAAAATCGAAACCGCCATCAGGTGTATTTTCATTGGCAATCCATGCCGCTTCGTCTACCTGTGTTGCAGTGTGCCCATTCGCAATAATGAACTCAATAGTATCGCCTTCAAACACTTGCAGCGAATCAGGGCTAAATATCATGCCATTTGTAGAAATTTGATGTTTGTTTGGTATTGGTTGTGGCTCGTTGCTATCATCGCCGCAGGCAATGGATGTAATTATAACAGCAATTATTATAAGTGGCTTAAAGAAATTTTTCATTGTCATACATTAATGTTAATAGTGATACATAAAAAATTTAAATTGAAAAGACGTACGTGATATCTGTTTCATTGCAATTAAAAATTATATCTATCATATTTTTCAGAATATTTTTTAATAATAATGGTTGAATTAAAAAATAACCCATAAGTGCTATTGTGTATTTTTGAAATCAATGATAATTTTGTATTACAAAAATTATGTTTAATTATTTACATATTATCAAAGTTATGAAAAAATTTAGAATGTTAGGGTTAATCTCCCTACTCATGGCAACAATAGTTGCTTTCAACGCATGTACAGATCTTATTGATCCAATCAATACTGATCTATCAACAGGGAAGAGCTATAATGCTCCAACAGTACAATCAAACACAGATGTAGTGTATTGCGGTACAGTTACGACTGTGGACTTTATGGCAGGACAGCACATTAATGCAGGCACAATAACAGTAGGCAACGATGAAGAAAACTTGTATGTAACTTACACAACAACAGACGGATGGTTATTGAATGCAACTCATCTTTATATTGGCGAGAATGCTCCTGCAAAAGTAGCTCCGGGGCAATTTCCTTATAAGGCAACGCATGACCCACGCGTAACTTCTTATACTTACATTATTCCACTGACTGATGTTCCTGATTGCATGACTATTGCAGCACATGCTGAAGTAGTTAAAATTGATGCAAATGGAAATATAATTCAAGGCGAAACAGCATGGGGTAAGGGTGATAGAATTAGTCCAAAAGGCAATTGGGCAATGATGTTTACTTATTGTGAACAAGAATGCGACCCAGAAGGACATACAAGTGGTTTGGACTGTTTTGAGTATGTAAATGAAAATACTGCATGGACTTACGGTATTGCTTATGGAGGTAACGATTGGTCGATGTATACACCTTATGAAGGTATTGAACAGGAAGTAGAAATCAAAGTAGGACGAAAACTTGATTTTGCCGGTACAGCTCATTTCTCAGCACCAGTAAATGGTATGGTAACAATAACTATATCTTTAGCTGAAGGCACATATAATTTGGGTAATGATGAATATGCCTATTGGTGGGAATTGAATGAGAGCAAAGATGAAACTGTCAAAATACAAGGGTATAATATCGCTCCTTCTGGAAAAGTGCAACCTGGGCAGTTTAAAACTTATAAAGGAACCGACCTTGTTGTGACAGTTCCGGTTTCAAAATTTTATGGAATACATTTAGATGTACATCAAAAGAAACAGATTCCTTGTGATGATATTTAATATTTCATAATGAAAAGGAAGAACGTTAGAGCTCTTTTAGCCTAATATTAATGCTCAAGTAAGCTGCTGTCGCAATTTTCTTGAGCATTTTTTTTATATAATTTTAATAAATCTTTTAAATTAATATTTCATAGGTGATTTTTAAATTGGATGAGATCATTTAAATAAATTATTTTATTTCCAACTTTGCGGGTTCTGATGTTGTTGCCGGTTTTGTTGGTTTTACAGGCTCAACCTTTAAATTTTGCAGCTGTGTTTTTTTGCTATCCAATAAATTAATTTGGTCAGGCGTGAGCATCTTCCTAACCTCTTCATCTCTTTTTTTTGTAAGTTCATTAATTTGCTTGCGTAAATTTTCCGATTCCTGCTCAAACTTAGCATAAGTCTCTGTAACTTTTTTCTTTTGCTCGTCAGTCAATTTCACAGTATTCGAAAGTCTTTCAACCTGCATATTTATTCGGCGCATTGAATTATCTGTTTTGTTGGCTGGCGCACTAATTTCCGTGGATTTAACGGCATCAACCGTTTGCTCCGCTTTCGGTGAAGTTTTTATTGTTGCCGGTTGTGCTTGTTTTTTATCTTGCGCTTGCGCTACTGTGGAACTTACAGCAATCATACAAACTGCTGCACAAATTGCCATGAATTTTTTCATCTCTAACTTATATCTCCGATTTTTTGTACAATTAATTTAAATAAACATAGTATAGAATTATTAAAAAATATTCATAAATCATCTTGCTATTTTATAGCTTTCTCGCCTCAATTCTATCAATTCCATCTACTGGGCATTTCTGATGAATTTTATAAGAAGCTGACAAGGTTGTGATTGGAACAGCAAGCAGCCTTTCTTTTGCAATTAAGCAGCTGCAAACACGACAGATACCATAAGTTTTATTTTCAATTCGCGTCATCGCTTCGTTCAATTTTTGAATATATTCGGTTATTCTTTGAATTTGCGCATAAATTTTTTCTTTTTCGATTGCCTCAGAACCTTGCTCTCCCATGTGCACGGAATACACCATACTTTCTTCAGCTAAATCAGAGCTGTTCAAATCCTCCAACCGTTCTTTCAGCATGCGCAATTCATCCAAAGCCTCCATTCTATTGGCTTCGACAACCGCCTGAAACATAGCTAAATCCTCATCTGAATATCTTACAGGCAAATCTTCCATTTTGTCAACCGACACTTGCGCCCGAGCATCTTCCGCTTTTTTTGCATCAATTTTTTCATCCAGTGGAATGATAATTTGCGGCTCAATATCTGGCGTCATAACCCCTTCTTTGAGTTTTATCATTTTCTTGGGAATTTCTATTTTTTTCGCCTTAGCTTTTGATACAACTTGTGGCGTATCCTCTTTTTTATTGATTTCGGTTTGAGATATTTTTTTCACTTTCGGTTTAATTTTTGTTTCAGCTTCTGTTTTTTTCTTTGTGGCTGCTTTAATTTTTGGTGCTGTAGCTTCATTTGCAACAGATTTTTTTTCTTTAACTTGTGATTTTGCCATTTGGAAATATATATAATGTTTTCA
>JAVBOP010000008.1:0-18175 GCA_031550405.1 Kapaibacterium sp. (SeqCode) | reverse complement strand
AAACAGACAATATATTTTTCACTGATATTGACTGCATGTCATCATCAGCTGTAGAGAATTGGAACAGATGGAACATAAACAGCACGAACAAGAATTGCCCAACAGTTATTAACTTAGCATGGGATATGGCTAAAATGGCTGCGGGCTGCAATGCAGGTACACCTGAAGCAGCGATAGAAGCAGCTGCATGGGATGTTATAACCGCCATGCAAACAGGCGATGAATATGCGTATGTTTGTTCGAGTGTAGATGTAGCAAAATTGACTATAGGCGTAGTAGCTTCTGTAGACCCTAATGATAAAACAGGTTATAGAAGTGAAAGCGGCAGCCACTATTTCTCTGACCAAAAAACATTCACATATATCATCAATTTTGAGAATCTAAGCACAGCATCAGCTCCTGCTCAAGAAGTATATATCATCGATACACTGGATTTAAAGAAGTTTGATATTAATACATTCAAAGCAGGATTTGTTAAAATAGGCAATGAAATTATTGATGCACCTTATGATGTGCAAAACAATATGTGGTCAATTGATATGCAGCCTTCCGCTAATTTATTAACAAAAATTAATTTAAACTTGGATAGGCAAAAAGGTATTGTTAAATGGTATTTAAGATGTATTGATCCTGCAACAGGTGAACTTCCTACTGACGCATTAGCGGGCTTTTTACCGCCAAATGATGATAATGGTTCGGGACAGGGATGTGTTATGTTCACGATAGATGTGAGAGACGACCTTGCCGATGGTACAGAAATAGCCAATAAGGCATCAATAGTATTCGATAATAATGCTGCAATTATGACGCCTGTCTGGTCAAATACAAAAGATATAGCTGCACCAGCAAGCCAAATGGAAACGCCTGTTTGGGCATCAGATATAGCAGATAATTTGATACAGCTAAGCTGGCAAGGTGTTGATTATGCAGATGGTTCCGGTGTTTATTACTATGATGTATATTTTAAGAAAGGGCAAGGAGGGTATGTAAAAATGCTGAATAAAACGACAGATAACAGCATGTATTTAGCAATAGAAAAAGATGCGGATTATGCGTTTTATGTTATAGCAACCGACAGTGCGGGCAACAGGGAAACCAAGACAAATATACCTGATGTTACATTCAGCACAGGCGGTATTAATGAGTTAGTTGTTAATTCTCTGCTCACTCCCAACCCAGCAAATGATATATGTACATTGGCTTTTAACTTAACCGAAGCCTCAAACATAAATATTAGCATTTCAGATATGTCAGGCAAAAATATCATGCAAGTATATGATAACTATACAGATAGCGGCATATTTACGCACCGTTTTGATACTAAGAAATTGCCGAATGGTGTATATAGCGTGTTGATAAACATAGATGGCAGACTGAAAGTAGAAAAATTAGTGGTAAGTAGATAATATTTATAATATTAGCAAAGCGGTATTGAACATCATTATCAATATCGCTCTTTTTTTGTATATTTGCAGGCACTTCAAAGTCGCATCACTTGTGAATATCATTATGCCAAATACAGCCAAAACTATAATAAAATATTGCGTTATCATGCTAATACTCGTCATAAGTATTTATATGGTTCTCGACGATATTGACATGAAAGCATTTATGAATATTTTTTCACAAATACGCTGGGAGTGGGTCTTACTGTCTTTGCCCGTTGCCATATTATCGCATTGGGTGCGGGCGGTGCGGTGGAAAATATTCTTACAGCCGATACTTCATGCCAAATCATATCTAAATTTATTTTCAGCTGTAATGGTTGGATATGCTGTCAATAACATCATACCGCGCGGCGGCGAATTGGTGCGCCCATTCGTCTATGCTCGACGCGAAAAAGTGTCCAAAACAGCGGTCTTTGCGACAATTATAGTTGAACGCGTCATAGATGTGCTTTTTTTGCTGCTAATGTTTGGCATAGTCTTTTTCTTTAATAAAAACATTATTTTGCAAGCATTTCCGCAGTTATCGACTTCTGTGTTAACATATTTTTTAGTCATATTGGCATTTGTAATATTCTTGCTGTTTATTATCATAACTACTAATATATTCGAAAAGTTACTGCATTTAATCGTGCGTCCTGTAGCACCAAAATATTATGGCAGAATATGCGATATGTGGGCATCATTCCGCACCGGATTTGAAATAATAAAAACACCCTCGCAATACCTAAGCACATTCACCTATTCGGCACTGATATGGCTGCTATACGCCTTGCCAATGTATCTCATGTTCTTCTGCTTCGATTTCCAAAACCTGCTGCACCTCACCATGGCAGATGCGGGCTTATTAATAGTCGTTTCCGGAGTAGGCATGAGCATAGCGCCAACCCCTGGCGGCATCGGGGTATACCACTGGCTGATAGTTACGGCATTAAGGTATTTATATCCGGCAATTTCCGAAGAAGAAGCCTTGGCTTATGCCACTTTAACGCATGGAGTAAATTTAATATTGCAGGTATTAGTGGGCATAATATTTTTGATTAGAGAGAAGGAAAACCTTTTCAATCTTCCAACAAAAACTGAATTTAGCGAAAGCGAGGCATAGTTTATATTTACACCTCCTGTTATTTTGCGCGGGGATGGAAAGTGGAATGCACCTCTTTGATATAATTCCTATCCAGATGCGTATATATTTGCGTGGTGTTTATGCTCGAATGCCCCAGCATTTCCTGCACCGCACGCAAATCCGCTCCACCTTCGAGCAAATGTGTAGCAAACGAATGTCGAAAAAGATGCGGATGTACCTGAAAATTTATGCCAGCGATTTTTGCATACCTGTCAATAATTTTCCAGATACCCATACGCGACAGCTTGCCGCCACGCCGATTCAAAAAAATATTATCAGGCGAAATTCCCGTTTGATAAAGCAGTTCTCTCGCCTCGTTTATATACGTTTTAAGCCATTTTCTGGCTTCCTCGCCTATTGGCACAATGCGCTCTTTATGTCCCTTGCCAATCACCCGAATCAGGCTATCATCCCAAAAAATATTGTGCAACGTCAGTTCCATCAATTCGGAAATACGCAAACCGCAGGCATAAAGCACTTCGATAATAGCTCTATCCCGCACGCCAGCAGCATTAGTCGTATCAATTGCATCTATCATTTGGCTGATCATTTCAAGTGAAAGCACGTCAGGGAGCGCGCGCTCCTGCTTCGGCATTTCTATCAATTCTGATACATCAGATGCAGCTTTGTTGTTGATAAACAAGAACTTATGGATGCCGCGAATAGATGATAGATAGCGCGCACGGGTGGTATCCGAGAGGCATAACTCATATAAGTTATCAAAAAAATTTTTTAGATGTTGATATTCAACCGAAGCGATGCTTGTAATATTATTTTGAGCTAAAAATCCCGCATAGACCCGCAAATCGTGCGAATATGCCTCAATACTGTTTGCAGTGAGACCTTTTTCAAGCTTAATAAAATCAAGATAGCTTTTTAATTCTTTGTTTATTTCCAGAGATAACTTCATAATTAAACATTTTTTGCTGGATACGTCTCGCTATTTGCTTTATTTTAAAGAGGCTTTGTTCAATATTCTTGCAACTACGGTGCGGTTTTGTGTTCTGGTATATGCAGAGGTATTATTGACACGATTGTCTTTCGGCAGAGAAATTTCGATTTGATTTATGAATTTTTTTTCATAATTTATCAATTCCAGAGCTGATTTGGCTCGCTCAATCGACAAATTAGAATTGTACTGGTTTGTGCCCAAATTGTCGGTATAGCCTATCAATTCAACATCTGAGCCTTGCCTCAGGGATTCGATTACAGCATTTATGGCATTTGTATCGACAGCAAATATATTCGCTTCGTCAAAATTGAAAAAACCAATAACATACTCATTTACATAATAATTACTTTGATTTGAATTAATGAATTTCTTGATTGTAATTTGCGGGATTACAGTAAAATTAAAAATTTGATTAGCTTGCTTTTGTTCAGCATCAATCAATTTGCAATTTAAAATTATTTTTTTATTATCTAAATTGCTTTGCCAATCCAAAACATCCTTATTTATATCAAACACAGATTTTTCATCAGATGAAGTTGCCTTTTGCTCTTCATTAATTTTTAGTTCGCTTGAATAAACATAAGGAATTGCTGTTGCTGTAACTTGTGAATTTACAATAAGTTGCTTGGAATCTATTTTTTCAATAACCGTATCTTTTTTTTCATTGATAATTTGAATAATTTTCCCATTTTTCAAAAACTGGGCAAACGCCTTTTCCTCTTCAATTTGTGAATATCGCTGCTTTTTGTCTGCTTTTTGATGTGTAAATGATATATTTTCTGTAGCGATATTATTTGCGCTAAGCCAATTAATAACAGCAAGTTGCCTCGATTCAGCTAATTTTTCATCTTCATGAAACGCCAATCCAATATTGATATTTATTTTGTCCTGATTTGATAAATATTTTATTAGTTCACGAGAATTTCCGTCCTTTATTTTATCGGAATTCAATTCAAAAAATATAATTGGCAAATAATTTTCCGTATGGATAGTTTCGATCAAATCGACTTTTATGAAAATATTTTCATTATTCTGCAATTTTTGGTTTTTTTCATCGGCAATATCCACAATCAAATTCAGCGCGCCGACTTCAGGCAAAGGCAGCTTCGGCAGTTGCGGTATAACCGGTGGAGCAGGCATAACGGGCGCCGACTTGGGAATATTATATGCCAGATTCAATCCCAAATTCAGCGCGCTTGCCTTCCAATATTCAGAATTATCTTGAAAACGGACAAAGTTTGTTAATGCGTAATCGAATGAAATTTCAGAAGATAGATTAAAATGCCCCAAATTCAATAAATTTATACTTGCATTGGCGGAAAGCGCGAAAAAAAACGGCGATAAATCCTGTATATTTCCATCATATTGAGCTCGCGTTTTTGTTCCATTCTCGAAATATGCCGCATCTGGACTCAAAAGCTGCTCCATTTTATCAAAATTTCCCGATAACAGCAAGCCAGTCTTAAAGCCCAAGCCTAAAAAAATTGGATTAGGATATTTGATTTTAAAAGGATTTATTGCGAGGATAGAATGCAGTAAGACTGTGTGAATATTGGTATTTAAGGTAGTTTCACTCCATATTTCATCAATTTTATCACCATCAATAAAATTACCGATAACTGTACTTTGGGCGTAATTTGCAGAAAAATTTGTATAATTCACATTCAGTGTCATCCTTGTTTCGGACGATTTAAGAATATTTGGTAATTTTTTATTTAGCCCTGCCCAAATTGAATAGCCCAATCCAGACGCCTTATCAAAGCTTACACTATCATACTTATAGCATGTTACACAGCCGGGCAATGTTAAAAAATAAGATGAATTGAAATCGTAACCCAATGAAAATCCAGCATTTACAGAATAATCATGATATTTTGTTTCTTGTGTAAATAGAGCATTGGAACTCAAAAATAATAGAAAAAACGGTAAATATATTTTCAAAATTTGTTGCATTTGCATTTGGGCTGAACTAATTTATATTTTTTAAAGTTGGGCTAATATAATAAAAAAATGCAAATGTCCTGTTGTATAAAATAATTTTTCTTAATAAATCTCACATTAATTTTATTAAAAAATATTCATATATTATTATCTATCTCATTATGGATACCATTTTTGATGTTTTTTTCGTATATTTGAGATTGTTTTGCAGTTCTTATTATAAAAAATAAATATAATGTAAATGAGTACTACATTGATTCTTGGTGCCCAATGGGGCGATGAGGGAAAAGGGAAAATTGTCGATTTGCTATGCAGTGATTTTGATATTGTTGCGCGCTTTCAAGGAGGAGCAAATGCTGGACATACAATCGTTTGCGGTGGCAAAAAAATCATATTGCATTTGATTCCATCCGGTATTTTGCACGACACTATCCAGTGTATTATAGGCAATGGCGTTGTTATTGACCCATTTGCGCTGCTTGATGAGATGGAGATGCTCCAAAGGCACAATATTGAAGTTGCCGGCAAATTAATGATAAGTGAAAACGCACATCTCATACTGCCATACCACCAAATTATCGACAATGAAAGAGAGGCAAGCAAGCAATATACTACCATAGGCACAACGGGACGCGGCATTGGACCTGCATATACCGATAAAATTGCCCGTATCGGCATCAAAGCGGCTGATATTTATAATGAGCAGAAGTTGCGGGAAAAGATAATCGCACAGGCGGACGAAAAAAACAAATTATTAAAATTTATTCATAATTCTCCGAAAGCCATAACCAGTGACACTGTTGACATATTCGTAGCGGCTTGCCAAAAACTGCTGCCATATATCACGGATACAACTTATTATCTGAATAATGCTATTGCGGCGGGAAAGCGTGTTATGCTTGAAGGTGCGCAAGGTTCGCTGCTGGATATAGATTTTGGCACATATCCTTTCGTAACCAGCTCGAATCCTACGGCAGGCGGCGCATGCACTGGAACAGGCATACCTCCCAATAAAATCAGCAGGATAATAGGCATAACGAAGGCATATTGTACTCGCGTTGGCAATGGTCCATTTCCTACGGAGCAAGCAAATAATGTGGGCGATATTATGTCGCAAAAAGGGCATGAATTTGGCTCAACAACAGGCAGAGCGCGCCGTTGCGGTTGGCTTGATCTTGTGGCGCTTAAGTATTCGGCAATGATAAATGGCATAACCGAGATAGCTCTCACCAAGCTTGATGTGCTTGATGAGTTTGACGAAATCCGAGTGGCAACCAAGTATATTGTTGACGGCAATCAGGCTGATAAATTCCCGACGTATATGGACGAACGGCATATTGAGGTGGAATATACAACGCTGAATGGCTGGAAAACGGCGCTGAATGGCATTAACAATTTTAATGCTTTGCCTTTGCAAACTAAGGAATATATAGGGTTTATCGAAAATTTCATGGGAATTGGAGTGTCAATGATTTCTACAAGCCCTGAACGAAATGACACCATTATCCGGTAGTTGTAACTGGATATTTGGTGCAATACATTTATGATTTTTTTTTAATTATTCTTTCTTATCACATAGATTGTACAATATAGATTAACCATGAATAAAATTATATACTTATCAATTATATTCCTTGCATTTCAAACTGCATTTTCAGAAAATACATATACCATAGATGATGCACAGCAGGCTTTAAAATCAAGCAATTACAGCAAAGCTGCTGAAATATATTCCAATTTGATTGGCAATTACAATCAATACGCTCCAGCGTTTTATGGGCGTGGAATGGCATATTACCAGCTCAATAAAAATGCCGAAGCCGAAGCCGATTTCGCTGCTGCCGTCAAGTTGAATAGCCAATATTTTGAGGCATATTTGGGTTTGGGCTTGATTTATTTGCAGGAAGGCAAGTATCCGCAAGCTATTGCCAATCTTTCGCAGGCAATTCCTCTAAATTCCAACTCTGATGATGCTTTTTATAGCCGTGGCTTGGCATATTATCTGGAAAGCAATTATGAGCAGGCTATTCATGATTTCGAGTCCGCGCTAACTATCAATAATAACAACAGTTTATCTTTATACGGCAAAGCCATTTCAAATTATCAAAAGAAAGATTATACTCAAGCCAAATCCGATTTTGCTGCTTTCATTGCCCAACCCAACAACCTGCCTGAATTGAAAAGCGAATGCGAGCGCCTGCTAAAAATAATAGAAAGCAAATAGGAACATTCAACTGAAAATACACACAATTTATCGGCTGATATTTCTTTAAAATATTAGCGCTTGCACGGATTTTGTAAAAAACAAGAAAAAAAAATGTATTTTCAATGATTTTATAATAGCATTATTTTTAACACTGTTATGATGTATTTTACATAAAAAAATAAAATTTTGAATGGTGTAAAAATATTTATCCAAATATGCAATAAAAATATTTGTTTAGCAATTCGATAAACATGTTAAAAATTGATGTGATAGAATTTTCCAAGAAAAAAATGCACCGGAAAAAAGTTTTTTTGTTTGATTTTCATGAAAAAATATGGCAAATTGAATTTGTCTTTTGAGTGCAGTTTCATTTTGCATTTAGAATATAAAATACCCCCAGAATTAATATTGTAAGGAATAGAAATGACGAATAGCTCTAATGATTTAGGTATTTTCGTTGGTACGGAAAAAAATGAAAAGATTGACATAAAAAATCAATTATCGGCGGCAGAATATTGGAATAATTGTCTTGAAATAATAAGGGATAACATTGATTCGCAGGCATATTCTACATGGTTTGAACCTATTCGTGCCAAGAGCCTTGAATTGAATAATTTAACTGTTCAAATACCAAGTCAGTGGTATCAGGAATGGATAGAAGAACATTATTATATGCTGCTTGACAAAACCATTAAAAGAGTTTTGGGCGATGATGCAAAATTGTTTTACGAAACAGTTGTTGTGAATAATCTGGATATAGAGCCAGCCAGGATATATTCGCCTGCCTTGAAATATCCGCCGGTGCACGCATCCGTTTCGTCTCAAGACAATATCAGGCAAAGCAACTTAAATCCAAGGTATGTTTTTGAATCTTTCGTTGTCGGCGAAAGCAACCAATTGCCTACATCGGCAGCCAAAGCCGTTAGCAAAGAACCCGGCGGAACGCGTTTTAATCCGTTTTTTATATATGGAAATTCTGGCTTGGGAAAAACGCACCTTGCGCAAGCTATCGGCAATTATATACTTCAGAATAATCCTAAAAAAAAGATACTGTATACAAGTAGCGAGCAATTCACGATAGACTTCGTTTCGTCCGTGCAAAATAAAAAGAACAGCGAATTTATCAGTTTATATCGCAATGTCGATGTTCTAATTATTGACGATATACAATTCCTTTCGGGAAAAGAGCAAACACAGGAAAAATTATTCTACACTTACGAGGCTTTGTATCAGGAAGGCAAACAAATAATATTGACCGCCGATAGAGCGCCCAAAGATATTCCTGATATAAACGAAAGGCTTGTATCTCGTTTTATAGCTGGACTTACAGTTGAAATCAAACAGCCTGATTTGAAATTAAGAACTGAAATTATTAAGCGGAAAATCAAAGACGAAGGCATTAACTTATCCGACGAAATTATCGAAATTATTGCACGCAATGTTACCAAAAGCATACGGGAAATTGAAGGCACAATAATCAAATTGATTGCAATGGTTACATTTGACAAAAAAGCCATAACTGCCGATCTTGTACATGAAGTTATACATGGGCTGGCTACCGAGCAAAAACCGGTAACTATCAATGAAATAAAGGAAAAAGTGGCGTTGCAATATAATGTAAAAGTGGATATTATTGAGTCGAAATCCCGCAAACACGAAGTCGCACTCGCCCGCCAAATGGCAATATTTTTAGCCCGCAAATATACAACTTTATCTCTTAAATCCATTGGCGATGCCTTTGGTGGACGCGACCATTCAACGGTGTTGCACTCTTGCCAGGCAATCCAAAATTACTTGGACACAGACCGTAAAATCAAAGTTGAGTTTGACATCTTGGAATCAATCATCAACAACCGATAACGTATTTATGAATAATTATTCATAAATATATAAGGTGTGTTTTTCCAATATAATATAGCTTCACTATTTGTGATTGTGGCAAATCTGTAGATATTTAATGACCTCGACTTATAAAAAAGCAATTAAAAATAAATTGGTAGATTGGAAAAAATACAGTAAATTAGTGTGTTGTTAAATTTAATATGTTTAATTATTGGAATTTGTGAGGTATAATGAAAACTTTTATTGCAAGTATTATGGCATTGCTTGTGCTTGTTTCTTGTTCTACAAAGATTGATTTTGAGCAGACATGTCTGACATGTATTCAGTCCCAGCGGCTGAGCTGCAAGGATTATGAGTGCCCTGTTACAGCTATGGTAGATACCAATTGCATTGTTGTAATGAGCGAGACTGGCGAGAAGATTAATATGAATGAGATATTGAAGCAGGAAAAGCTGAGCATACGCGCGGGTATCAACGTTACGGTTGCAAAGATTAGAGGGCGCTATTTTATCACAGGCGAAGGTTTCAGGAATTTGTGGATGCTTAAACCAATTGCAAATCAAGCCAAAATATATGACTTCGCATTGCCAGCGGCGAATTTAAAAATGCCGCCTGTGTTTGAAATTAACAATAAAAATTTATTAATGCGAGGTGCCGAACACGAGTATACCTATATTTTTGATATAGATAAGGAAAAATGGCAAATTAATAATAATTATCCGAAGGCAGGTAATTGATGAAAAATTATTCATTTAAAGTATTGATTTTACTCTTTGGAGCGATGATATGCTCACTAAGCGTTTACGCACAAAATGACGATAATGCATTTCAGCAGTATTTGGCGAATATACAGCCTGTATTATCAAAAAATGTTGAGACAATGAACTCAGCAGACATTGAGCTTTTACAAAAAACAATCACCCTTTCCCCTACATCGTTTGGTGCTGCTAACCAAAGGTTATGTGCAAAAATGATAAATGATGCAAAAATTAAAAAGCAGGAATACGATGAATATCTGAAAAAAAGCCAAAATATGGCTAATACGCTGGATATACTTGATGACGAGACTTCTTTGAGAATGCTTACAGAGCAGCAGCGGGACAGCTTGTTTGCGGAAAATGCACAATTGAAATCCATTATTGAAGAACTTAACAAACATATTGACAGCTACAAGGCTCAAGCCCGGAAATTGAAAGCAGCAAACAAGAAATTGCAGGATGAATCTTTGGCAACAAAGGATTTATTGGAAACGAGCAGCAATTTGGTGGCACAGCTTATCATGCTGATGCCTAAACGCCCTATGGATGCGGCTTCAAAAACGGCATTGCCTAAAACTCTGCAAGATTCTTTGGAGCAGGCGCAATGCGATGTGGCGCAATTATTAAAATCCAATTACATGATAACTCTTGAGTCGATGAAGGCGGATAAGCAATTTATGGATACGGCGGTGTTATATTTTGAAACTAATAAGCGGCATCTGCCCGACATTATAAGCTATATGGATGCAGGGCACGAATTGATATACCGCCTTAGAAACAGTGGAGTTGAGTGTGCTATAGGTTACGCTACCGACATTGAAAATGAAATGAATACTTATTTATTATCTATAGAAAATGCGAGCACAAAAAGTTTTAGCCTGATTGATTTCATAAGAGGCAATCTCCTATGGCTTGTTCCCGTTCTTCTGTTGCTAATAGCGGGTATTGTGCTGGTAGCCAAAAAAACCAGCAAGAAATAAAAAAATAAAAACACCTTCAGCAGGTGTTTTTTTATATTTTTTTGATGGAAAAATATTTATTCTACCGGCTTATTTTTATAGCTTTTGCATGAAAAATGAAAAAAAAATCATAATTCATATATTATTATAGTACATTTTTTTACCTGATTATTTTATTTTAGAAATGACAGTACATAATTTTTTTGATTTATTTATCGAGGAGCTGAAAAATTCTCCTGATATGCGTAACTACTATAGATTTATAAATGATGAGAAAAAGCATTTTGAATTTCGCAAAGCATATTTTGTTCAGCGCCTGCAATATGTGGCTGAGCAAATTAATAAACCCAATCCGGTAATTTTTGATTGCGGTTGCGGCTATGGCACAACAGCGCTATTTCTCGCTATGAATGGACTTAAGGTCTATGGCACAACATTGGAATTTTATTTTGATGCAATAGAAAACAGGAAAAAATATTGGTCACAATATGGAAATACGGATTTGTTTGAAGTGGATTATGCCAATATATTTGACAATAAATTTTCGAATAACTCCTTTGATTACATAATATTACAAGATGTTTTACATCACCTTGAACCAATAAATGAAGCATTGGAAATTTTTTCTGCAATATTGAAGCCAGCAGGAAAGCTGGTGGTTACTGACGAAAATGGAAAAAATATTGCAGCAAGAATAAAACTTTTTATGCGGCGCGGAAATAAAAGAATTATAAAAATTTGGGATGATCGACTTCAAAAAAATATTTTGTTAGGAAATGAAAATACCAGAAGTTGGCAACAATGGTATCACATATTAAATAAAAATAATTTCAACGTAAATAACGCAGACGTGCAATACATTAGATTTTACCCACCAAATTCATTTAAAAATCAAACCACAGAGCAAGTGATAGAAAAAGAGAATGTGCTATATAATAAAAATCATTTTCTCCGTGATTATTTCTTCTGGGGATTAAATTTTATTGCAACCGCTAACAAATGAATATTGCTTGTGCAGCTCTGCAAAAAAACGCCACGAACAGCAGCCATTCGTCGATTTGAAAACACCTGTTTTCCGCTGCAATTGCCCGCCATCAGCCATATTTTGTCAGTATCGATAATATGATATCATCGAGCATGCTAACATGGTATTCTGCTTCATGCGGTAACGATATTTTTTATAATTTAGAAACATTTAAAATAGAGTATAATAACCAAATGCTTAGAAAAAAATACTTGCATTAGTTCTGGCAATGCGCAATCGCAAATTAATTTTTATATTCGCATAATTATTTGTAATTTAGCATTTTATAAATATGATAAAATCTTGTAATTGATGTGACATTATGCTTTCAAGTTTTGGTGTAATCCTTGTATTTTTTCTTTTTGCATTGGTATTGGTTGGTGTATCGATAGTGGCTGCGGCTCTTATACGCCCAAGCCATCCGAGCAAAGTCAAGCAAATGAACTATGAGTCTGGTATTCCGCCCGAAGGTACGCCGTGGGTTTTATTCAATACTCGCTTTTATTTGATTGCTTTGGCATATATTATTTTTGACGTGGAATTAGTCATGCTCTTCCCATGGGCGGTATCGTTCAAAGGCTTGGGCTGGTATGCGTTCTGGGCGATGGCAATATTTGTTTTCATCCTGTTTCTTGGGTTATTTTACGAGTGGGCAAAAGGCTATCTTGACTGGGATAAGCCTAATCCATACATCCCGAATTTAAAAGATTTTATAGATATTAAGAAATAATTAATAATTATTCATAATCAATTGTTGCCATGAAACACTTAAGTATTTTATTGTTATCAATCATAGTTGCAATATCACTACTTTTAGGCTGTTCTAATGCTGGAAATGATGTTGTCAATACAGATGACAATAGCACATTTTGCTCTTTTGTAGAAAAAGGTGAATTTGATTCAACTAAAACAGAGATTAATAATTTTCTCGCTACAATAGATAATACTTTTAGTGATAGTGCGAAAATTGAAAAACTAAAAATTTGGTTAGAAAGGAAGGACTGCATTTCAGATGTAGAAGTTATTTGTATTTCTGGAATATATACACTTCCCGCTCAAAGTGAATTAGCAATTTCTTTTATAAGTAATGGCGAATCTGTTAATTTGATTATGGATATCTCTATGTCTGAGCCATTAAAATTTTCAGGATACCATGGGGAGTATGGCAACTATCCAAATTTAGGTGATCACCAATAATTAATAAAAATATTGAAATATGGGATTATTAAATAGATTAGACAAGCCGTATGATGGCGGCGGTTTTGCGCTTGCCAAAGTGGAAGATTTGCTTAATTGGGGACGTTCCAAATCCAATTGGTATTTGCAGTTTGGTCTTGCGTGCTGCGCAATTGAATTTATGGCACTTAACGCTTCAGACTATGATTTAATGCGTTTCGGCTGTATCCCGCGATCCAGTCCGCGCCATTCCGATGTTATTGTTGTGTCGGGCACTGTATCTTTAAAAATGGCTGAAGTTATAAAGAATTTATGGGAGCAGATTCCCGAGCCACGCTACTGCGTTTCAATGGGGTCATGTGCAAATGCCGGCGGTCCATTTTGGGAACATGGCTATCATGTTTTGAAGGGAATTGATAAAATTATACCTGTAGATATTTATATTCCGGGCTGTCCTCCGCGACCAGAAGCATTTTTTGATGGAATGGTAAAATTGCAGGAGCGCATAAGGCATCAAGCTATCTTCAATAAACGCAAGCGCATAGCTGAAGAGGACATAGCCTTGGGTCTTCCTGATTACTCAAAAAATTAAAATTATATTTATAATTACAATTGTTATCTTACGTCTGCCAGTACAGCATATTTCCAATATCTTTACTGGCTTTATATTATGCAATATAGCAGAGCTATCTGTTGTATGAAGAGGGATATTATTTAAAATATTAGATGGATGTTGGCGGACACGATACGGTGAGTTAGTGCACCGATTGAAATCCCATCAACGCCGGTTTGCGCATACTCAATTACCGTGTCGTAGTTAATGCCGCCGGAAGCTTCGACAAAAATATTCTCGCCACCAAGCGAAAATACCTCAAATAACTAAGTAGATTTGAAAACTTGCTGAAATTTATATCCGGGCTTAAGTCCTTTTGCTGTAAGGTACTTACCGTTTTTTGTCATCAGTCCAAAACAACTTTTACCTTCAAAATATAGCCCAAAATATGAATATTTATTCATTTTTGATTGGATTATTTTTTTATAATTATTTTTGAAGTTTTTTTAAAAGCTTTGACAGCATTAATATCTTTTTTTATATGAGAGTTACGAGCAATTTTAACTTTTGATTTAAATTTACAAATGCAATAATTTCGAAAAATAAAATAAAAATGTTTTTAATTAAATTTTTAATTAACAAGTAGCAATAACTCCTTGTATCCAGCAATATTACTACTCGAATTTGTAAGGATTTTCTATAAAAGCATGCAGGAATTTAGAAAGGCATTGAGTAATTACGACAAGAAAGCCTCGCATCAGGAAATATTTTTGCCTGTAGATCAAATTAAGAAGCAATATAGTAGTGATAATGAATATATTTACATATATTGTGAATATGTTTAATAGCATAGTGAAGTGCAATTTCAAATGCAATTTTGATATTCAGCAAGCGTTAAATATAAGCAAATTATATATAATTATTCTAAAAATATGTATATTTGTGAAAAACAGTTAGTAAAAAAAATTAAAAACAAAAGCTATGAAAACACACAACCCATTTAAACTTGATAACTTAAAGCGATACGTTGCTGCTATAGTCCTATCGCTATTTTTCACTGCTTGTGACGACACAGGTGTATTGCCAATATTTCAGCCGAGTTATGATTTGGAACTTGGACAGCAAACTGATGCGCAAATCCGGGCTGATGGCGCAACCTTTCCAATGCTCAATAATGCCGCAGCCAATAAGTACCTGCAGGATATAGTGGATAAAATTGTTACGGCGCCCGAAATCAAATACGAAGATGTCTTTGTATATAAGGTGGAAATCATTAACTCTGATGTAATTAACGCATTTGCGACGCCCGGTGGATATATTTATGTCTATACGGGACTTATCAAATATATCGAGAGCGAGGCTGAAATGGCAGCTGTTCTGGCTCACGAAATTGCACATGCCGACCGCCGGCATTCGGTAAACCAAATGCAGGCTCAAATGGGTGTTGGCGTTCTTGTTGATATGTTTCTCAACAATGATCAGTCGAAAATTATAAGCTTGGCAACGGACATTGTAACTAAATTTGCGTTCATGAAATACGGTCGCGACGATGAAACGGAATCTGATGAATACTCGTTCAAGTATCTAAAATCGACAAATCAATGGTACCCCGGCGGCGGTAAGTACTTCTTCCAGCGCATGGTAGACCAAAAAGCGGCTGGCGGCACAGGCTCAACCATTATTGACGAATTTTTGAGCACACATCCAGCCGATGAAAACCGTGTAAAAAGTATTGAAAAGCTGTTAAAAGACAACAACACGCCTGAACCAACAGAAGAAACGCTAGGCAAAGCTAAATACACAGCATTCAAAAACAGCATATAGGCATGTGGCGGGTATTGCCCGCCCCTTTTTTTGTGATATTACAGTAAGTATCAAATAATGCTTCGTTTGCGGAAATATTCGATAGTGTTGGTATTTTGCGCCAAATCATAGCGCATGCGTCGGCAGTTCTGATATTGCTGCATAAACCAGTAAAATAAAAGCCAGCTACATTGTTAGTAACTGGCTTTTTATTTGCAACAAACCATTTAGATTTTAAAAACAGATAAATTAAACGCCTTTTTACCATATTTTTAAAATTACCGTATATTTATTTCCATAAAATCATCAACTGTTTTCATTAATCTTTCTTTATGTAGCAGTTGATTTTTTCAAGATCCTGCGCTACTTTCATGGCTTCGTACAGCGTATTGTCGGTTATTACCATTTGGAGCCAACGGCTGTTTCTCTCCGCCGCCGCACTGTCATTGGCAATATTGGAGGTTTCTTCTGTCAAAATTCTTGCATCAATATCTAATGTATCTTTGCCAATATTTTTGAAACGCTCAGCCTCTTTATTCTGTTTATCCATAAACGCTTTAAATTCTTTATAGTTGAGAGGATAAATATTATGCTCCTGCCTTGCTTTCAGGAACTTGGCATTCTTATCAATCTCGCTAAAATATTTGCTTTTTTCAATACGCTTATCGCTATTTTTAACGGTATTTGTCCAGTCGCAACTGCCATTTTTCCAAATATCATATTTTGTTGTCTGTATTTCCATCCAAGGTAGAGCATTATCCCGTTCACGCTCGCCAGTCTTCATATATCTATATATATCAGGTACTTGTATATCAGGCACAACACCTTTTAATTGAGTTGCCTGCCCGTTTACACGGTAATAGTTTGATGTTGTAATTTTAATAGAACCAAACGATTTCATATCATTTTCATTAAGCAATAGCTGGTCTAAATCATCGAATCGCTGCACTGTGCCTTTGCCATAAGTCGTTGAACCCATTATAATTGCACGCTTATAATCCTGCATTACAGCTGCAAATATCTCTGATGCTGATGCCGAGTAATTATTTACCAGTACTACAACGGGTCCGTCCCATGAAGTGCCTGCATTCCTATCTTGCAATACCTGCGTAAACGCCTCTTTTCCTTTGACTTGCACAACAGGTCCTTCATCAATAAAAAGCCCTGCAATATCGACACAATCACTCAAGGAGCCGCCGCCATTATTGCGTAAATCAATGATAATGCTTGATATATTTTCGCCCTTCAACCGCTCTATTTCCCGCTTCATGTCCACGGAAGAACGGCGACCGGCTGCATCTTGAAAATTGGCATAAAATGATGGCAAGTATATATATCCTAATTTTTCTTTGGTCTTTTTATCTGTTAATACCATTGATTTGGCGTAAGTCTCTTCAATAATTACAATATCGCGTATAATTGATATTACCTTTTGCGTGCCGTCCACTTTTTGCACTGTCAAACGCACCTCTGTGCCCTTATTGCCGCGAATATACTTCACAGCCTTATCTGTTCTCATACCCGTGATGTCAATAGGCGTGCTGTCGCCTTGCGCAACCTTTAATATCTTGTCATCCACCTCAAGCTCGCCTTGCTTCCACGAAGGGCTGCCTGGAACAATATTTACTACAGTAATATATCCATCTTTTTGAGACAATGTGGCTCCAATACCTTGCAACTGCCCAGAGAAGCGGATATCGAAATCCTCCTTGTCCTTGGGCGGATAATACTCCGTATGCGGATCATATACACTCAAAATGGCATTGAAATACATTGACAAATAATCATTCCTCTCATTTTGCAGCATATAGTCAAACCAGTCCCTGTAACGCCTTTCGACGCTTTCACGAGCATTTTGCTCAAGCTCGGCAAATGATTTTACAGTTACAGTATCTGTTTTTTTCTTGGCTTCTTCCTGACTTTTCATATCCGAATAAATTCGCGAAACAATATCATATTGCAGCATATTTTGCCAGCGCTTTTTCAAATCATTGGTATCTTTAGCCCAATTCAAGCTGTCTGCATTGAACTGTATGCTTTCTTTGGTATTAAAGTCAAATGAGGTTTTTATGGCATCCATGCAATAACGCTCCGCTGCTTTCGTTCTCTCGGCTATTATGGAATATGATAGATTAAAAAAATCAAAAGAAGAATTTGTATATTCATCATCTATTTTGTCTGAATATTCATTCAATGCATCAAAATCGGATTGCAGCATAAGCCGCTTTAAATAATCAAGTTGCTTTATATAATCCTTAAATGCCTTTTGAGAAAAAGAATCATTTATAAGCACCGGCTTAAAGTGCTGCCGCCTAATATCTTCCTGAATAGCCTGTTGCAGATAGGAGCTATATTTTTCATCACTGTTAGACTGCCCAAAACAGCTTTGA
>JAVBOP010000035.1:0-6636 GCA_031550405.1 Kapaibacterium sp. (SeqCode) | reverse complement strand
GGGGTGGATGATCTAATATGTGTGTATGTGTGTGTATGTTTATGTCTAGGGTGCTCAGGAAGCAAGCACAAGGTGTTGTGTTGGTTTAGGAACGAAATGCATCAAAATAAAGGGTATATCCATTAAATCATACAATCTGCTCGACGAGGACAGCTCCGTAAAATTTATATTATTTTTGACGAAAATTCTGCGGTACACAACGATTGTATTCATACTCTATTTGGGAATACCGCTACTTCTCAGCGTTTTTTCAGCCACACATGATATTGCAGAACGCCTGTTTGGATATGCAGTAAATCCATTCAAAAAAATACTGTACAATGTTGTGCATTATATTCCCAATCTCATAACCATAATCATAATCGTATTGATTTTCAAATACTTAATACGCGGATTACGCTATTTTGCCAATGAAATACACACCCGTAAAATGGTCGTGAAAGGCTTTTATGCGGATTGGGCAATGCCAACATTCAATATTATCAAGACGCTGCTCTATGTGTTCATGTTCATAATTATATTTCCATACCTTCCGGGTTCCAACACTCCCATATTTCAAGGCGTATCAGTCTTTGTCGGGGTTGTCATATCGCTGGGTTCTACTTCGCTTATCGGCAATGCAGTGGCAGGGTTAGTGCTAACATACATGCGGCCATTTCAGGTTGGCGACAGGATAAAAATAGGCGATGCAACAGGCAATGTTATCGAAAGAACGCCATTTGTAACACGCATCCGTACGCCAAAAAACGAGGAAATTACAATACCAAATTCGAGTATTATGTCCGCTCATACGATAAATTATACAGCGGCAGCGGAAAACAACAGCCATCATCTAATCCTTCATACTTCGGTTACTATTGGCTATGACAGCCCTTGGCGGCAGGTACATGATTTGCTGCTTCGTGCGGCGGATAGGACTGCTATGGTTTTGAAAGAGCCGCAGCCTTTTGTTTTGCAAATTACATTAAATGATTTTCATATAGAATACCAAATCAACGCTTTTACCGATCAAGCTAATTATATGCCGAAAATATATTCGGAACTTCATCAAAATATACAGGATACATTCAGCGAGGCTGGGGTCGAAATTATGTCGCCGTACTATATTTCCGAGCGCGACGGCAACAAATTAGCCCTACCAGACAATCCATCATAATCACTAACACATGAATTATGAAAATATATTCAGAAAGCAGTTGTATAATCAATTATTTGGATTGACGAGATTTGTCCCACCAAAAATTGGCTAATTCGGCGGCGAAAAGTATGATGAAACAGGAATAATAAAGCCAGACTGATAGCGTTACAAATACCGCATAAGTGCCATAAAATCGAGTGTAATTCGAGATTGTCGAGATGTACCACGTGAAAATATGGCGGGAAATTTCGGTCATTAATACCGCAATAACCGTGCTGCGCACCACAATCCAATGCGGCAATTTGGTTTTGGACGACGGAATTATGCCGTAAATAAAATAAAATACGAAAAATGAAATCGCAAACGACGACAGCGTGAGAATAGCGCTGGACAAAAAAACACTAAATGTGTCAGGAAAAATATCGTTTATGTAGGAACCGACAAAATTAACTATCGGCATGGCGATAGAATAAATTAAAATTAATATTGTGAGCAATATCGTTATACCCAAATCTCTTAATTTCGTAAAGATATAATGCGGCTGTTCGATATTGAAAATCGTGCTAATACATGTATTTATTGTACTTATAACGGTGGATGATATCCATAAAAGTGCAAAAATACCAATAATACCCGCAATGGTCGAGCTGTCTGAAATGCGCTGAATTTCGCTAATCACACTATAGATAATATCGCCGTAATAGTCCGTTTGCGGCAAAAAATCAATGAGGGAAGTTTCGATATAGTGAATCAAATCATCGGTATCAATAAATACATTTATCAAGTAAATAATAATTAATATTAACGGAATTATGTACAGCAATATATTGAAAGCCAGTCCGCCTGCAAGCAAAAACAGCTTGTGATTGCTGATTCTATCCATCAATTCGTCAATGTAATTGTAGGTTTTGCTAAAAAATGCTCTGATTTCCCCAAAGCTGGCTTCCTTTTTCTTGCTTTTTATCTTTAATTTATTGGACATATTTCTTATCTTGCATTCTAAATTTCCAAATTTACAAAACTTTGAAAAAATTAATGTACAAAACTATATTTTTCCTGTTTATTTTGCTCGGAATGTTAACACAATGCGCTCATATTGAAGCGCCGAGTGGCGGTGAAGGAGATAAGACACCGCCGCAAGTAGTTGATATTTCTGTAGCTTCCAATGAATTAAATTTTGATGAAAATAAAATAACAATAAAATTCAACAAATATATGGACAGAACGACGGTTATAGAAAATCTAAATATTTCTCCTACTGTTAAATATAATTATTCCTGGAATGGAAAAGCTGTTACTGTTAAATTCGATAGTGAACTTGTACAAAACACTACATATTCTTTACAACTTGGCGGCAATTATTCTGATTATTATAAAAATACGGCAAGTGAAGGTTTTTTTGTCGTTTTTTCAACAGGCAATGCAATTGATACAGGAAAAATAGAAGGCAAAATAATCGGCAAATCACCGGAAGGAATTGCAATTTTTGTATTTGCGTTAGATGGAAAAAATGCGGATTCCATTGATTTTACTCAAGTTACACCTGAATACAAATCTATTATCGGCGCAAATGGAAATTTCACAATTCCGGCTTTGAAGGACGGAAAATATCGGATATTTGCCTTGAAAGATAAGGACAAAGATGGATTGATTACGCAAAATCACGATACACTTTGGATTGCTTCTGCCGATCCTGTTGTAAAAAATGGCAAATCAGATGTAATAAATTTCACCAAAAGCATGATTATTGACAAATTGCCGCCTGAAATACAGAGCATCACCGCCAATAATGCCAAAATGATTTCTCTTAATTTTTCAGAAAGTATAGTTTGCAAAAATTTATCAAACGATATTTTTCATTTGTATGATTCTGCAAGTACCTACAAAATAAATCCAGTAGCAGTTTTTCCTGATTTGAAAAACCGCAAAAGCTTGATATTGGCTTTTCAAAATGATTTGCCACAAAAAAGTAAATTATTTCTATATGTCGATACAATGCGAATTATGAAAAAAAATTCATTATTGCCGAATCTACCTCAAATAAATGATGAAGCCGGCAATATGTTCGCATATCCTAAGCCTGTGTTTTTATTCATAAATACAGATGTGCAGCCAGCTTTGCCCGAGTTAGTTCAATTACCTGTGAAAGATTCGACGAAATCAATAAATGTGGATTCTGCCTTCACTTTGGTTCTCTCCAATCCGATTTTATTCAATAAGGATATTATCCAATTAAAAAAAGACAGCATCACAATTGATTGCCAAATTGAACAGATTTTTCCAAATCAGTTTTTGCTTCGACCAAATGAAAATTTAATTGAAAATTCGTGGTATCATATTGATATTAATAAACTTATGATTTCAGATATTTGGAATAAAGGTATGGATTTTTCTGTTGATACAAGCCAACAAAACACATTACAAAAGCTATATTTTTTAACTGAAAATACATCTGAATACGCAAATATTTCTGGAGTAATTGCTGATTCTACGCATTGCAACGCACCAAAATATATAACAATCCATTCAGAACACAAGGAATATACTACAAAAATAAGCCCAGATAACAGCTATATTTTTTCAAAAATACCTGCTGGAACTTATAAAATCATCGCGTTTTGTGATAGTAATGGCAATGGAAAATTTGATGCAGGCAATTTATTTCCATTTGAATTTTCGGAACCATTTTACACCGTCGAACTCGAATTGCAGGTACGTTCCCGCTGGAACATCAACGACTTCAACTTTACCGTTAAATAAAAAGCCGCATATCTATATTTATTAAAAAAAATTAATAAATGGATTGTTTGTTGCTATTTGCTTATTACTACTGGATAATAATATTTGCGCATGTTCGACGTAACGCATACGTAATATTTACCATTGGAATGTTTTGATAAATCCAGTTTCCGCGAATCAATATCGAATGAACAAACAAAATTACCAGCCATGTCGAACATCTCCAAGCTATTGATAATTATATCGCTTGATGCGATAATATTAATATTGTGCGAGGTTGGGTTTGGATATATTTCGATATTTGGAGTGCTTGTAATTTCGTCGATTTCGTCAACTGCTTCCATGCACGTAACGGGCGTTCCTGTGGTATAATCCGCCGAGCAGGCATAATCCGTGTATGTTGGCGGATCCCACGTGTCGCTAACCCAATACAGCTTTTCGGCTTCCATGCCAAGCATAGCCTGTTTCATTGCAACAACGCCCACATAGCTTACGTTTTGGTTAGGATCAATTATTGTTTGGTAGTTTATATAGTCAGGGTTTTGGACAAGATTCGATACAAATATATCGCTATCCACCAGCTCAGTATCATCTATCTGCAACTTTGTCGAAAGATTGAGGAGTTCAACCAAATCAAAATTATTTAGAGAAACCACCGTAAAACCGCCCATAAGTTCTGGCAGTTTAATAACCGCAACTTGCTCATATTTGGAGGAATTATTGCCGTCCCGAAAAATATAAACCCACACATTAGCCTTGCCAATATCGCTGCCGCTGAATTTCATCTCTCCCATGAGAGTACCGATGACAGGAATATTTGGAACGTATGCCTGATTCGACCACATAAAGGCAATAAGCTGTGGCGAGTTGTAGGATGAATTGGATTTGGCTGCTTCCAAGCCTTCTTTGCCTGTAAAGAACTGCAATACTTGCGATGACGCAGACAGCGTACAGCATGCAAATATTAAACAAAAATTAATAATAAGTAATACTTTTTTCATTTTGATGAATCCTTTTTATAGGTTATAGTAAAAATAATTTTAAACAATTGTGCTAAAATTGATTGTATTTTCGCGCGCCGATGCCATATAATTAGCATATCTCATTGCGGTATACAAGTAGTCAGAAAGCCTGTTCAAATATTTAACAGAATATTCGGTAAGCTCATTATTTGTATTAAACTTAACAGCGATTCTCTCAGCTCGGCGGCAAATCGTTCTCGCCTGATTAAGAAACGCCGAAGCCTTTGTTCCGCCCGGGAGTATGAAAGCATGGATTGGAGGCAGAACAGCCGAATACCGGTCTATCTTATTCTCCAAATTTACAACATGCTTTTCTTCTATCCTGTCAATTTTTAATGGCTTGGCAGGTGATGTGGCAGGCGTGGCAAAATCAGCTCCAAGAATAAACAGATCATGAACAACACTCCTTAAATCGCTTGCCAGCTCGCTGTGAATATCAAACTCCAATGCAATAGCAATCGCTGCATTCAGTTCATCGACCGTACCGTAAAGTTCAACCCGCATGTCCGATTTAGGCACCCGGTCTCCACTGAAAAGCGAAGTAGAGCCCATATCTCCCGTTCTGGTATATATCTTCATTGCTGGCATCTACTTATCGTTACCCGCCTGCGGCTCTATAGCTCTGCCATAAACGGTGAAATCGAGCTTCTCCTCATCAGGGTGCTTTAGCTGCAATTGTATTGTTTCTCTAACAGTTCCTGCACTTTGCGGAGTTGTAGTAACCGTCAATGTAACACTCTCGCCTGCCTTTAGAACATCGCCTTTCTTGAGATTCACCAAAATCTTATCGGAGCTTTTTATAACATCCAATATCGTGGCATCGTCTTTGGAGGTATTCTTTATAACCGTGTGCGAACTATCTAACTTGCCAACGTAAAGCTTATCGAAGTTAATATAGCGAGGCTGAATAACAAAAGGCCTTATGATATTGGCTTTCACAAATACCGGTGTCTTGGATGTTTTAGGGTCATTGGATATTATATCAATGCTTTTGGTGGTATTCCCTGAAAAATTTTTTACCGACCACTCAATATCAACTATTGCAGTGTCGCCCTTCCCTTCCTTATTGACAGGCGCTATCTTGTTTTTGCTCAACGGTGCGCTTGTACAGCCGCATCCCGGCTTCACATCCGTAATCACCAAGGTGTCAGAACCGGTATTCGTAATATATATTCTGCCTTTTAAATTGTCTCGATAACTGACTTTTCCGAAGTCAATTTCTTTTTCGACGAAATGTATTTTTGGCTGGGATATAGCTGTAGACATGCCTAATAAAAGCAATGAAATAGATACCAATATAGCGGATAGCTTGGTTATGTTCATCTTTTTACCTGAAATTATTGTAAATATAAACGTTATTATGCCACTAAATTACTAAATTTTGCCAACAATGCAAAACCCTAATTTTGCTGAACAGCAATGGAATTACTACATGCAGCAGTTATTTTGACCAATTCGATATCCTTGGTAAGCGCAATGTACGGCATTATCATTGCCTGCACCTGCACGGCAGCTGAAAGAGGAGTAAGATTCCCGTTCCTCCGCAATGTTTATGAATATTTTTTAATAAATACACGCAATAGCTAACTTATAGATTTATAATGCAACTACAAATATAAAAAACATATCTTATTAGTTTACAATACCCAAAGATCACTCTTCAAAAACATATCCATAACCGACTCTTGTTACAAGATGTTTGCTATATTGCAGCAATTTTTTCCTCAAACGATTAAT
>JAVBOP010000150.1:0-10752 GCA_031550405.1 Kapaibacterium sp. (SeqCode) | reverse complement strand
AGTAATTTTTGTAAACTGATTTTATGATTAAATAACGACATTCTAAATGAAAATACATTAATAAAATAAGTTTACAAATATACGTAATTATCTGTAATTATCATATACATAATGAAATTATAGATATTCCGAACAGGAGTGAATCCAGAACCGACAGCAGCTTCAGCAGCTACACCGATCAATACAGCTGGTCCCAAAGGGGTAAACATTCCAAAAACTGCAACACCAATCATTCCAATACTTAAACTACTCGCATCAGAAATTAAAGCTGCTGCTATCTTTCCATTGGTAGGCTTAGGTTTAGCTGTTGCATTTGAAATAGCTTCCATATGAATATATCCCACTCCACTTCCTCCTCTACTTTCAGGATACCAAAAATAACCACTGGCTTTTAAAGTTTCTGCATATGATTTAAAAATAACTAGTGATTGGTTGTTTAAATCTGTAGAGGCAATATTTTTTATACTGTCTATAAATTGTGCTAATGAAGTGTAATTGTCCGTATTCGTAAGCACTTTATTTGAAAGTATATTTACATAGTTTGTAAGCTTAGCTTTATCGGATAAATTAGCATTATTAATTGCCACTATCAAATCAACTTGAGTGGGAATCTTGTATTCTCCATTAGTATCTTTAAACCTAGCAAGAATATTATATCTATCCGACAATGATAATTCATTTAAATCAATATTTGCATTTATAACTCTATTTTCAAATTCATCAATTAAGTCTGTGGCTTCGTAATTAAAATTAGCTATCATTAGCGACAAATATCTATTGTGTTCCAATGCTAACTGAGTAATCATTTCATCACTTATAGTATTCTCTTCTGTCAATACAGTGTTAGTAGGTATTTCTTGCTTTATTGAAACTGTATCATCTAAAGCAATATTTTCTTTACATGAATTAATTAATATTAAAAAACTGATTATAAAAACAATATTAACAATATTGATAAAAAAACGATTTCTTCATTTTAAAATCTCCGAAAAATATTTAATAAAAATTATAAATTATTTTTTTTGCTGCGACTTTTTTGCTTTTTCCATGATTCATAAAAACATATTTGCCACAATAAAGAAAGTTTTACAGCTCGAAAAACTTCAATGTTTTAAATATATTTTTATGTTAGTTTATTAAATTTAACCTCCGAAATTAATTTAACAATAGCAAATTATGAATATTTTTTAATTATTTATGACTTATTGGTTGTAATGAGAAGTTGCGTGCGACAGAACAATGAAAGGATATTTTGTGTGTTCATTGTCCTGCCTTTATTACTCTTCGGTTTCTTGGTTCTCCATGTTTCCTTAAATTACTATCTTGATCAAATTGCCGTAAGTTTTTTTTTTTTTTGACAGTTACGACGTTGTGTTGTTTAATAAATGCAAATATAATACATTTTTATTTAACTGCAAGCACTTTTTTATTTTTTCTAAAACTTTTTTTGACAGAAGAATTATGAATTTTTTATTCATAAATGTTGTGTTAGGATTTTGAACACATCGCTTAAAAACGAGACAGACGATTTGAGCCTTGCCATATCGCTTGCTAAGTATATTAAAGATAGAGAGTTGCAAGAAATAGGCGAGATGGCAGCGTAGGCGCTGCACCCAAATACGTTTCATTTTTTTTTAACATTTGTTATATGTAAGTGCTAATAAATTAAGTGGCTTTACAAAAAGCAAAGTCAAAAAAACAGCCGTAACGGCTGCGAAATTTTTATTTGATGGACGTAAATTTACCGACACGGGACGGGCATTAGTTGAGAAGGTGTTATTAGCGTGCATTCTTGAAGACAGGCAGTATGTTGTAAGCTGTAAGTCTTATACCAACAAAATACTTAAAAATATTCCTTACTTCATCAAAGCTAAAAATTATCCCAAAGAGTGGAATTATATTCATCCGCTCAAACAGGCAATCCAGCTGGAAGATATTCGCAGCAGTGCAGGCATGAGCAAGCGGACATTTTTCACGCAACAAGCTATGTTCGAGAAAAAGCCTGCGCCGATGGACTTGATTATTTGGGACTTGCTCGATTTGACGCAACCGAAAATCAAATACGCCTTAGTCGAATATGATAAGCTCGTGAAAAATCAGACAAATAGCGATGTTATGTTTGATGTCGAAAAAGTTAATCCCGTTGATGCGATGAGAGCTTTTGTAAGTGGTGGCAAGGTAAAAGTATCAAGCCTTGCAGACGGCAAAGCTGCCGTTGGCAATTCTGCATCGTCTTTTACGAGGCTACGGAAAAAGCCAAAACCAACGACCTTTATAGACAAACTAACCGCTTGGATTAAAAAAGATTTAGCGAATTTCAGTGCGTAGCCGCACTGGCAATTTAGCTCAACTTTTGGTTGAGCTATTATTTTTATAAAAATCATCTATAACTTATGAACTTCTTAAAACCAATAGAAAGTATCGCAGGTGCAATAATGGGCAGCGTGCAGCGAGCCGCTGCGGGCAAATAACGCTCACAAAAAGTGAGCGTTGAAAATCAGCCGAAGGCTGTCATGCAAGTGCTTTGTCAATGCAAAAACACAATACAAAAATGAAAAATGCCCACTGGAAAAATGGTAAAAAAGAGCCCCGCTATGTTGCTAATAACGGGGCTTGATGGTTTTATGGAGGTTAACCATTATATTTATCTTGCAATTACAAATAACTGCCTTAGTGTTTTGCCTTCTACGGCTGCGGTATCGAAATACATCGTCTCAATGTAATATGAACCGTTAGCTAACCCCGATATATCTATAGAGTTAGTGATGTTATGCATGAGCGTGAAACTCATCAGCTCGCTGCCCAAAATAGAATATATCTTTGCCTGAAATACCTCTGCATCGGCAGGAAGAGAGCCAATGTTTATAAATAGCTCATTATTCGCAGGGTTAGGATAAATATCCAGCAAATTGTTTGCACTTATTTCTGAATTTAAATTAATATTTCGTACAACCTCATTGCTCTCGGGCTGCTTATTCATCGAAAGCTCCGATTTCTGCTCCATTATGGAAATGCCGCCAAGGAATAAGTCCTCGCTATAAAACGACTTACCGCCGTGCTTGATGATATTCAGGCGGTAGTATTTATTCGCACCATTGAGCAGATTCAGGCGGTAAATGCTGAATGCAGTATCGAGCTTTTCGCCCAACTGCACCGGTATCCGCTTCTCGCTCTTGTACTCCTCGACCTCAATTTTCAGCTGGTTTGCATCGCCGAACTGCTTCAAAACAAAGCTGATTTCGCTGTTTTCTATCTTCATCCATTGCGTTCTGACCGTATCTCTCGGCAAGGCAGTAAATTCATTTTTATCGAATATATCAACGCTAAGTGGCATATTATCCACATACTTATCGCTATATGTAACATCGCCCAATTTCGTGCTGTTGCCTTCATCGACATAGCCGAACATAGCCAAATAGCTGTCCTCATCCTTGTAGCTCTTCTTCAAAAATATCTCGCCAGAGCTGGTTATCATATTACCGCTGCCCTCGTATATGCGGCGCCCCAAATGGTGGTCGTTGCTGTCAATAACATAAGGCAGATTTGCCAAATGCGTGTTCGTGCCACGCTTGTTCAGTTTGTGAATGCGATGCCATTCAGATACGGGATAATAGCCGTAAGTATCTGGTAAATCAACAGGATTACCTGTAGGCACAGTAGTATTTATAAAGCTCCAGTAATTTTGCGTAATATGCCAGTCGCCTGTGCTGATATTGATATTGTTGTTATCGCTTAAATTCTTTTTAGCATAATATGCGTTCTTGTCATATTTTACTGTGCCTTGTGATATGTAAGGTGCAGCAATATAGGAAGTTGAAGAATTGGAATAGGAATAATAATATATTGGATAATATGGTTGCCACCAGGGGGTGGGAGACTGAGGGCAGGCATCCATTATATCGACGGAACGTAATGCTACCTCGCCTGAAATCATTATTGGCCAAATCGGGTGCATTTCATAAGTATTCTCCCGCCACATCACTCTATCCCAGTGCGTTGCCAATAGATTAGCTGGGTCTTTTACATCTTTCTCTACTCCGCGATAAACTACTGGAAATTGCTTCACAGTTCCAAGATGCACATGATTATATCTATCATAATTACTCATCTTGGCTATGTTATCGCTTATTTCCACAGTGCCTTTCGACGGGTCCTGCACAGTTTGCGGTACGTAATGACCGTTCTGTCCTATGCGGGTGTAGAATATATCAAAGCTTGTGGTGTCATTGAGATTCAACATCTCCTGCCACACTAATGCACAGTCGTTCTCACCAAGGTCTATACGGGAATAGTTGTTAAAGCTCGGATGGAAACAGCGCCTGCCCCTGCTTGTTCTTGTATAAGGGTTCTCATTATAATAACTTATGGCTATGCCTATGCGTGGATAAGCATTAGAATCAAACGGCAAAAAGTCTGCACTGGATTCCTTGTAGGAATATATCAAGCCCTTATAATCCTCAATAGCTTCTGTCCACGCATAGTAGTTGTAGTTTGCGGAAGCATTGATTACAGGAGTGCCATACACAGAATAGGGCTGACCGGCTGAAGAAGTAGGTATTTTCTTTAAGCAGCATAGAGGATTAACGCTTTGGACTGTTGTATTGGCAGTGAATTTAGCCTCCAATAGCTCTGTACCCGCTACGCCGCCATTGCCCTGAAATACTATGTAGACGTAGGGATTCTGTGTTAAATCGCGCTGCCCTGACTGGAGCGGACGCACCACTATCGAAGGATATTTAAATGAGTTGTGCCGGCGGTCGCTAAGAAGAGGAACATGCGAGCTGTCATAATATCTAACTTTTCTAACAGGGTCGCTGATAAGTATTTCCTTATCTTCCCAGTTTATCTCCTGCATGCTGGAATAACTTCCTGTATTTTCAGGAAAATAGCCCGACATCTCATGGCTGCGGCGGTAATATACATTGTTTTGGCTTGCATCCATGTAAGTAGCGTGATAGCGGTACTTAAGTATCTTGCCGGTACTGGATTCTATTGCCGTTGGATAGCAAACTATTTTATGCTGATTGGAAAAGGAAAGATCACCCCTGAATGCCAAAGCAGGTAAAGTATATTCTACTTTCAGCATCTTGCCTTCGCCAGGAAGCAGGCGGACTATAAGCGTATTAGTTCCATCTCGACCTTCGTTGTAAAAAGCAGTATCTATGGTATGATAGAATTTTTTGTTGCGGTATGGCAATGTGCTCAAGCTATCAGCTCCAAGCTCAGTGATTCTGATTGCTACTCTTTTAGTATGGATTAAAGGTATACGTATCTCGCGGCAGCCAAGACGCTTCCACCAATAGTCCTGCCAGTCGCTGGGATTATGTGTATTTACGGTCATGCCGGGGTAAGAAGGTATGCCGCAAAGGCTGTCAAATTCTACGGTAGGAATAAATTTCATCTTACCATCTTTGTATAATATCAGCGGGTCGGTTCTGCGGTTCTGAACGCCAATATAAAAGCCATTTTGCATTGAGTGGTCGTTTACTGATTTTAGCAAGGTTATGTCATAAAAGCCAGAATCTATGCTGGTTGCCTGCTCCGATACAGTATTGCCGGATAGCAGGCGGTGAACGGGATAGGTTTTTATTCGGTTTACATCGATGTACTTGCTCAGTATATTGCCTGATGAATCAGGGTGCTGGTGATACCATGTCTTATAGCTCTTGGCGCGCCATGCCAAAAGACGAAGATTCATTAATGTCGTGTCGCTCTTACGTATCCAGCGGAAAACACGCTCTATTGAGCTGCGGGTAGATTTAACGCCCGTATAAAATTTATTAACAGGTATACCTAATCTGCTTGTTACTGTGTTTAAATCAATATATTCTGTCAAGCCCCAATTATCTATATTTGCATTACCTGTATAATAGTCCTCGCCGACCTCATCGCTCAAAAAATTGGATAAGTTCGGATTGATTTTCATGCCGTCTCCTATGCCTGTAAAATTATCGCCGCCGAGAGGCTTCTTATTTGTCTCTCTATCCAAAAAGACGCCCTTTGCTCCCAATAGCACGGGCAATGACGTTATCAGCCGTATCTCCTCGCCTGTCTTGGGACGCAGGTAATTGCAGGCAGGCAAAGTATCTAAAATGTTAGTAGTTTCATAGGTCAGTGTATCCAATTTTAAAGTTGCTGCAGGCCAAAGGTTCATCCACCAGGAAATATCATCAAACAATAGATGGCTCTTCCTGTCCCCATCTATATCATAAAAATAATGGCAAAGCTCACGTTCCAAGCCGCACTGTACATTATCCTTCAATGGGTAAAAATTCACACCATTAGCATTATACCAACCATTTATATAATGATTAGTATCCATAGACCTTAAAGAAGACATTGTATACGGAATATTTGCGTCGTCTTTACCGTGCAGCATTGTTTCATAGCCTGAGTTCAAGCTGTCAGACCACCAGCCGATTTTGTTATTTTCATTTTCTGTCGATTTATAGCCATACTTGTAGCCAAAATAGTTTAAAATATTACTGCCATATCTCATGCCATACTTGAAATATGGGGCTGCCATATTCATCTCTTCAGCGCTAAGGTGCATAGCAATATATCTGTTCGGAGATTTCGTGTGATGCCGGTATAAATTAGGCAGGTAACTGTTGTCGCGGGTCAGCGATATTCCGCCGGTCGCTAAGCTCCAATAGCGCATCATATCCCACCACATGCAATACCAGCTCTCTGTGTCCTGACCATAAAAACGGAACAGCTTGTTATTTGGTGATAAAGTGCTGTTTGCAAGCGAAGCCAAACAGCCCTCTATGGATGTCTTGATAGAACTGAATCCTGCGCCTGTTAGAAATGAGTGCACATAATTGTCGTCTGTGTCAAACAGCCCTCTGTGCAAATCCTGCGAATCTTTGTTCTCTATGCGGATATAATCTATCGCTATATCCATATTGCCCATATAATACACTTCTATATTCTGGCGGATGATTTTGCTTGGCACATTGTCAGAGGGCGATTCTTTATAGTAAGGGTTTTCATCTGGTTCATATTCGTTTTTTAATATCAACTCATACGGAATAGCGATAGTAATGCTTGGTACATTTGAAAGAGATTGTCCTGCATATTGCGCCTCTATCATACCTTTGGTTATTACTAATTCATCCGTAGTACTATTACCTACTGGTATGTCTATAAAATCACCTCTGTTTGTTCTGGAAAGCGTCATAATATAGCTCGTGGGAACTTTGAACTTTATCGTGCCTGTGCTGCCATCTCTACGTGTATACGGCAATTTGATTTTAAGAACAGGAGTGGGGTCATAAAAAACTGGCAAGGACATACCGGGGAGCATGTTTATACTGCGTAAATTAATTGTTAAATACCATTTCTTACCATCAAAATAAGAGTATGCACCGCTTGTTCCGCCATCAAAAGTAAAAAATTGGTCATCGGGCCACGGATTGGAGATTACTGGAATAGTGGATGGAATATTGGCAATCGTACGAAGCTCTAATCGCCGCCGACCATCCGTATAGTCGGCACTTGTACCGCCATTTTTAGTGCGAAATCCAAAAACTGGGTTCATGCTGTCATTATAGCTTTTATAACTCATATCGCTGCTCGGTGTGCTGTGCGTTATATGCAATCCCGGCTCGTAAGTCATCGAAGCAGCATTGCGGATATGAGCAATCTCATGCCCCAGTGCGGTTTTGCCCGGCTGGATAATCAAATTCATTTTCTCTGCATAATCAAACGAATCGGCTCGTCCACCGAAAGGAGTTAAGCTGTGCGGGTGCTTGCAGGCGATATTACTTGCCCTTGCATTCATGTATAATAACTCGCTCATGCGGCCTGTGCCGCTCCACTGAAAACCAAGAAAAAAATTCTTCTGCTTGAATCTGTCTTGGCTTATATCTATATCGACGCCTTCATACTTAAAATTAAAATCACTCTTGCTAACCTCCTTGTCCTGACAAAAAGCATCAACAGAAATGAAGAATAGCAAGAACAACACCGCAATACTTCTCCTCCAAAACATCTGAATCAGGATGCTCAAAATTATAGGATTTACAAGATTCTTTTCCTGAAAATCTTTTAATCCGCTAAATCCTGATTCTGAATATATTTTCTCTTTCTTTTCCATAATCCTTACCTCACCACCATAAATTTGTATGAAATATCATTTATTTGAACAAAATAAATGCCTTGTGATAAGCCCTTGATATTATATTCTATATCATTTTCACCTTCAAAATATCCTTCCTTAATTATGTCTATGTCCTTTCCAGAACTATCTAATAAACTAATTTTTAGATATTCTGGCTTGTTTAAATTAATCTTTATCTTTAGTATATCTTCTTTTACCGTCTCAGGAATGTTTATACTATACCCTTTGTTTTCAACAATATCACCATTGTATTGAAATAGAGCTATCATCGGTATGTACCAATGTGTTGAACCATCCTCTATAACTTTACTTGGTATATCTGCTAAAAACAAACCGTTAAAACTATCTTCAAGCCGAGCAGGTAGAGAAAATTTATTTATTTCTTTGCAGGAAGGCAATTCAAATTCTATTGATATCCCATCAATAACTTTATAGGTTGGAGAAAAATGTATCATATAATTTTGCTCCTTTGTTAAACATACGCTTGCAGGATATCCGATGCTGCATTCTGATATTAATTCACCTTTATCATTCAAATCATATACCCTAATACTGTTTATAGTTCTTGTATATAACTTATTATCTTTTGAAATTCTTCCAATTTCATCAAGTTCTTCACTTCCTATATCAATTTTGTACAGCTCTTTGTTCGTAGCTGCGTCATAGACTCGGGCATAGCGGGGTGGTGACGGAGCGCCATATTTATAACCCTCTCTTATGCTGACTACATAATATTTACCATCAGAAGTAACTTCCAACCTTTTGCCATCTCCTAAAACGTAGTCCTGCGAATACAGCTTTTCCTTGGTAGCTATATCAAAAACTGTCAGCGTTATGCCCTGGTAAACAAAAGAAGTGGTATACAGCTTCTTGCCATCAGGGCTAAAACGAACAGCATAGGGATAAGGAGGACCTCCTTTAGGCGTGGCTTTAAGCGGAAGACTGTCCACTAATTTGAAATCACTTTCTATGTCGTAAATAGCAACGTAGTTGTAGTATTCCGGCTGGTTCCATTGGTCCTTGCCTTTGTAGGGGTGCATTACTGCAAGCCACCTGCCGTCGTAGGAAATATCTGCATCGTTTTGAGCAGAAACGCTGAATAATTTTTTGCCATCCTTGACATCAAGGATAGTAATATAGTCATCAATGCAAATGACTTTTTTCCCATCGTAGGAAAATTTGAGCGGAACTGCTGATTGATTGGAATTTGGATCAAGAGTATCTGCCTCCCACACTTTTGTCATTTGTGCTTTTGCAGCTGGCGGGAACGCTGCTACGCCAAGCATTATAGCTGCCATACTTGCGAGCAATAACGCTGTTTTGAGTGTGTGCTTTTTCATTGTTTGCACCCTCCTTTTTTTATATTAGTGAGTAAAAAATTTATTATATTTAAACTTAAGAAATTACACTGAATAAATTGCAAATATTTTTTTAAGTACTACATACTATAATGACACCAAAATACATGCTTTGTATCATAAAACACATATTTCGATGTCATCACCTCAAGCACAGCTGGCTTCATCTGCGTCTGCGAATACAGCGGAAGCATCGCCAATAAGAATAAAAATGCACAAATTGCCTGCGGTAGCTGAGCCTGTCGAAGCTGTCGAAGGCAATATAGCGTTGGTTTCGACACGCTCAACCAACTGTAATATGAAGAATATATTTTTTTCGTCTTTTCCATAACCTACTCCTTCACAAATTTATAAGTTCTTGAAAAACCATTGCCTTGCAGCATCATTAGATAGCTGCCCTTAGCATAATGAGCTACATCTACAATAACATTATTGCCCTCTATCTTCGCTATACCACTATACACCTCTTTGCCCGACATATCATGAATTATTAATTTTAATTCATAATTTGGAACATCTTCTAACGGTATTGTTATCACTCCGCTGCTCGGGTTGGGATATAGCAAATTATCCGCTGCCTTTTCGCCCGGGATGCTGCTGTATGAGCTTTTATAGACTCCTACTTTTTTACTGTTAGCTTCTCCCGATGATACTGCTATGTAATCTGCATTCTTTGACAAATAGTATAAGCTGCTGTTATATGGAGCACCAAACGGGAATGTATAAACAGGCTTGTTCAAGCTGTTTAAGCTCCATAAACTGAAGCCGTACCCCCCCCCGTGAGAACAAATGGGGCATCTGAAGACCGTCTATAGCCAAATTCTTTGCTTTCAAGTTCTAATATTTGCTCGACTTGACCAGTATAAACATCTACTATCTGAAACCAAGTACCGTTATAGCTATAATAATTAGAGTACAATCTAAGAACAGTGCTGCTATCCAAATAGCTGATATCCCAGACATCCTGACCTTCGTCAGATTGACCTATTATCTTCTTTTTCTCTAAATCGTAAACTGCCATGTGGTTAACAGTTCGTGAGCCGGGAGGCTGAGATATCATATAATTATCTGAATAACTGATTAATAGCTCGGCACTGCGCTTAGGATTAAATTGCAAATTTGTTATAGTTCTGCTACTCGCATCCTGCTTATGGTAAGGCAAACTGTCTTTTAAAATTGTATATAATAACGCGCCATTCTCAAAATCATGAACAGTAATACTTTTAGCATTTTTTGCTGAAGCTGTATATTTTCCATCATGAGAAATTC
>JAVBOP010000195.1:0-12942 GCA_031550405.1 Kapaibacterium sp. (SeqCode) | reverse complement strand
TGTGCCTCGTCTGGCTTCAAAGTATATGCAATCCATTTAGAGTCTTCGGAGAACTTAAAGTTCTGCAAATTCTCTGCATTAAACTCTTTTTGGTCAGATAAATGAATTATTTTTAATGAATTATTCGATTTTTCTTTAGGTGTCTTGGCATTTTCGGATTCCATCTGCGATGCGTAAATAGTCATTGCAGCCCATTCCGAATTATTAGAAAAAAATATTCCACGACCTGATTTAACTCTAATAGAATCAGTACTTTCTGTGGAATTGATATGTGCAGTAATATCGCCTCTATCCTGCTTCGCCTCGTACGCAAACCACTTTGCATTATTAGATATTTTTACTGAGCGAAATGGTATTGATTCAAATTTCATTGCATCTTCAAAAGTAAAATTTCGCTTGCCTGCAGGCTTGGCAGAAGTTTCTTTTGCTTTAGCCTGTGGCTTCGCATCTACCTGAAATTGCAATAAGATAGATAAAGTACATATTAAAAAGAATGATGAACATAATCGCATAATAGTTACCTGTAAGTATTTGACATAAAGAGAACAAATATAAGGCAAAATTTTATAAAAATGCAACACCGTGCTGTATTGTCGGCTATATATTGTTAAATAAATTTAGATTTATCATATAATTCAGCTTCGACATGCTGACATATCGCATATCTTCAATTAGATTCTTTGCACGCTCGGAATAACAGAAGAATATAGCCAAAATGAGTTCTAAAAACATTGACAGAAAATAGAAGTAAATACGGCAGAAAATTAATTTTTTTTGTTTATGATCTCACAAATTGTTAATTTTGGTGTCATATATATAATACGGGATGTATAGCATTTCAAATGACATCATAAGCTAATAATTAATTTATATTCATAAATCAAGGGGAATTCAAATGAAACAGCTTTATTTACTAACAATAATATTCATCATACTGCTATCCCAGTCTTTGAAAGCAAGCGGCGTAAAAATGGAGCAGGTTGAAGTGCCAGAGCATATTAAAGAAAAATTCAAAAATACAGCTTTAACCTCTTTCCCAGGCTCTGAGTATTTGGTGGTATTTCCGCCTAATGATACTGACGAGCCGGGCGCTGAAAGTGTTACAGCAATATATGTAGGTACTTTTGGAGAGGAAGCGACAATAACATTATCGTTTAGTGCTACAGGTGAAGTTATTTCTACGAAAACCATTCCACCTTACACTGTGATAGCTTTTGTTTCCGCTTCTGAGCCCGGGGAGAAAGTTCTTGATCCTAACGCGTGGGCTGTACGAACTACCGATAGGCAGATATCAGACAAAGCTATGTATGTCAAATCGAAAAATGGCGCGCCTATAACTGTTTATGTGGGTAGTTTTCGTGCAACCTCCTCCGAAGGCTATATGGCGATTCCAATAAGCGCCTTAGGTACAAGGTATATACACTGCAGCTATAATGATAATGATGAATCGCATATAACGGGGCAGCGATTTCACACGGGTTTTATATGCGCCGCTCCTTATGATCACACTACAATAAATATAGATTTAAAAGGTAAATCAGGACCGACTCCGCTATGCGTTACAGATGGATCTGGGAAAGGTATCGGCGAAAAGCTAACAATAAAGCTTAGGGCAGGCGAGGTAGTAAATATATGGAATAAATTTACCTCCAACCATGTAAGAGGTATTTGCGATTTTACAGGCAGTGTAATAAGAAGTAATAATCCTATAGCTGTTTTTTCTTATCATGAACGAACAGCCATGCCTGTATTGTTCGATAATGACCGTGATAATCTTGTAGAGCAGCTGTTGCCTACAAATCTATGGGGCAAAGAGCATATATCCTTGCAATTGCTGTCAAAATCAATGAGGTATCAATCTGATTTAGATACTGTACGGGGTGGTGGAGATTATTTTAGAGTTGTATCAAGCGAGCCTAATACAATCTTACAAGCTGTTTGGTATGACCTTAAAACGGGTGAATTGCGGGGACAAGCGTCCGGTCTCTTGGAAGAAGAAGGCAGTATGTGGCATTATCGAGAAAATCACCCTTTTCCTCGAGAAAAAGACAGCATTGCATCAATTACCGGTGTTTGTGTATTTACATCAGATAAGCCTGTTCAGGTAATGCAATATACTTATTCTACTCACTATTATGGAGTTGATGGCAATATGGATCCTTCTATGGCAATAGTGCCGCCTATAGAGCAATACGGCAATCAAACTGTTTTCCAAACTCCGGCGTATGAAGGTTTTGATGAGCATCACTATAACTTGATAGCTAAAGGCGATTCGAAAGACCCGGTTAAAAACAATAAACTACTTAGCTCTGTAACTATTAAGGAAGGAGATAAGTATCCTGTAAAAATACCAGTATATGATCAGAATTTTTATGCAAATAATATTTTAGGAACTGACTATTATTATGCCAGTCTTGATTTAAAGAGCTCGACAGTTTATAGCCTACAAGGACATACGGCATTAACTGGCACTATATATGGTTTTGGTAGGGTAATTGCATACGCTTGGTCCTCGTCTATGGCTTTGATAGAGCCAGCCGATGAGGATACATTAGCGCCCGAAGTATCGCACGAGCTTTTTTGCAATAGACCAGATAGATATGATGAAATACCGGGTCGTATAATCTTTAAATCCGCTTTTGCAGATACAACCAATCAGCCGCCTGCTTCTGATTTCGATGATGCGCAGGTTGATAAAGGCTTATCTCAGTCACCAGCACTCATCTCTCCTGAGAATGTAAAAATTTTCAGATATTTCTATGAAAACCCACCCAAACCTGCCTCAGATAAATGGAGCGCCCCTGCACCAATAAAAAAAGGCGGTGTAGAGTTTGAAGTAGAGGATATAAATAAGGATGCTTATACTATTGTGCGGTATATGGATAGAGCTGGCAATACTGCATTGGATACTATGGTTTATATTGCAGATAAAGTAGAGTGGAGGCAGAATGGAGTGGAGATTGGCTATTTGAATTTTGGCAAAAGTGGGGCAGGTATTGCCAAAACTATAACCATATCAATCAAGAACATTGCCCATAAGGAAATCAGGATTGATAGCGTGCTTTTTAGCAAGATATTGCCTAACCCGTTTAGTATAACCAACTTATATGGTGCAACATATCCTATTGTATTGGGTGAAGGTCAAGAGCAGATGTTGGATATTACATATACTCCGGAGGATGACAATATTGTGTCGAATAAGCTCGTAGTTAATACCGAATGCCTGTATTTTGCTATAGATATTAAAGCAGGGCAGGATATATCGGACATTGAGGTTGCAGGCTATACCTTTCCAGCAACAATGGTAAACGAGGTATGCAGCGAAATTGGCACTGTTAAGATTAAGAACAGCAAGGCAACTGCATTATATATCAAGTCCATTAAATTGAATACAGATGCTGTATATAGCGTAGATGATTTTACAATAACTCCTGATATCAATACCTATGATGACAGCCATATTGAGATAGGCGGCGAACGGGTATTTGATGTTGTATATAAGCCTGAAAGCAGCATACCGTTGAACAGGCTGTTAGTTATAGATGTAGAATATGGCAATAATGGCGATATAGCCAAGGCGGAATTAAGCGGCATAGCATACGATGAATATCCTGGAGTTACCGGTATTGATTTTGGAACTGTAAGCAAGTGTATTGATACAACAGGCAATTTTGTAATAAGTAATGAAAGTACAACAAATGCTCTGACCGTAAAGGATATTGTTATGGATGAGTATGCTGGTGTCTTTACTATCACCACCCCGCATAAAAATGTAGTTATACCTGCCGGCGGCATGCTTTATTTGGATGTTCGGTTTAATGCAGGCAATTGCGATGAAGAAGGGGTTATTGCAACCGATGTATATATCGTTACTGATATAATGACAATGAAAACCACATTCAAAGCCAACCCATTAATTATACCCGTGCAGCTATCCATGCCGGATTTCCCCAATCAGCAAACAGGCAGCGAGATAAGCATTCCGATGATTATGAAAATGAATGATGGCAATTCATTCTATACGTATGCCAATGCCGATATATCAAGCTACAAGGCAGTGCTTGGAATTTCAGCTCAAGAGGTGGAAATAAAAAATGTAATTGGAACGAATATTTCGCATGTTACCGACTATACTGAAGGTACTCTGACTATCAGCTATGACGGCATGCCTTTGCAAAAAGATGATACGCTCTGCATTATCAATGCTTTGTTATTGTCGGGCGGCAAGCCTGCCTTTGATATAACTTTCGACAGCGTCTCCTTTGAAGACAGGAATAGCTGTATTAAGGCAACAACCAAAGGCAGTAATATCACCATAAGCTCCGATATACATGATGAAATTATCCATGAGCAGTTTTATATAGAGCCCGTAGCTCCTAACCCATATACAGATAAGGAGTTAAAAATATCATACCATACTGGCGTTGCAGGCAACATAGAGATAAATATCTATAATTCTGCGGGCAAGCTGGTCAAAAATATACTGAATAAGGATGTGGATACCGGCAAGCACAGTATAACAGTAGATATAGATGAGCTTAGCGCCGGCACATATATTATCAGCATGGAAAACAATCGCCTTAAAGCCCGGCAATCTTTTGTTATTTTAAAATAATGTCATGGAGAATAACCATGACACAAAAAAAGGCAGAAAAATTTTTCTGCCTTATGTTTTTATGAATATTTATTCATAAAATTGTTTTTTAAGTCGATTTCAAAAAATCGGCAATAAGCACACAAAGTGCGTTACGTTCCTGCATTATAGTCATTGATGTATGCGATTTGTTCTGGCGTTAGTTTGTCCATTTTCAAGCCCATCATTTCGAGTTTGGTTTGTGCCACAAATTCATCTTGACCTTCTGGAATATCCATAACTTCAACAGGCATTTTTTCGCCAGATTTATGACGTTCTATTAATGAAATATGAGCCATAAATTGATTAGCAAACGACATGTCCATAACTTCCGATGGATGACCTTCCGCCGCCGCAAGATTAATCAAACGACCTTCCGCAAGTAAGAATATTTTTCTGCCATTTTTCAATGTATATTCTTCACAATTTGGGCGAATAGTACGATGACTAACCGAAACTTCCTCAAGCTCTTTGATGTTGATTTCTGCATCATAATGACCAGTATTGCAAACGATTGCACCATCGCGCATAACCTCAAAATGGCGTTTGCGGATAACATCTTTCACGCCAGTTGCAGTGCAGAAAATATCGCCGATTTTCGCAGCATCGTCCATGCACATAACTTCATGACCCTCAAGCACACCTTTAAGTGCCGCAGTAGCACGAACTTCGGTGATAATCGTATTTGCACCCATGCCAGCCGCACGTTTTGCAAGACCGCTGCCACAATGTCCATGACCAACTGTAACGAAATTTTTGCCAGCAAGAAGCACGGAAGTTGCACGAATAATGCCGTCCAAAGTCGATTGACCAGTGCCGTAAACATTGTCAAAATCCCATTTAGTTTCAGCATCATTTACCGCATAAACAGGATAATACAACTTGCCGGCAGCTTCACGGGAACGCAGGCGAATCACGCCAGTTGTAGTTTCTTCCGAACCGCCGATGATATGATTTTTTGCCATATCTGCATATTTTTCATGAACAGTGTCAATCAAATCGCAGCCGTCATCAAGCGTCAAATGCGGCTTTGCGTCAATTGTGCGTTCGATGCACCAGTAAAAATCTTCCTTATTATTGTACCAAGCGAACATTTTTGCACCATCTTCAACAAGTGCAGCCGCAACAGCGTCATTTGTCGAAAGCGGATTACAACCTGACCACAAAACTTCCGCTCCAGCCGCAAGCAATGAGCGAATAAGCACCGCCGTTTCTTTGGTTACGTGCAAACAGCCAGCGATTTTATAGCCTTGGAATGGTTTGGTTTTGCTGTATTTTTCGCGTAACTGCATTAAAACAGGCATACGGGATTCTGCCCAATCAATTAACAAGCGACCTTCTGCCGCAAGAGCAAGGTCTTTTACACAATATTCGCCTTCTTTTTCCGAGAACGAAAGTGTCGATTTTTTTGTAGGTATTGCCATTTTTTCCTTTTAATTTATATGCTTTATGTATATTTTTTTTGGTAAATTACCAAATAATCAAAATTTAACTATACGGAGACGTTGAAGCATGGAATATATTGATGGATAATACGCCCCATATACTGACAACGCCGCTATTTGCTGGAAAAGCAGTGGCATTTGATTAAATGGAGTTTTTCAAATTTGTTTTCACTGCCTTTGAACAGGCGCACTATATTGCTGCGGTGCGCATAAAATATGATGACGACAAGACCGATAGCAAAGTAAATCAATGTATAATAGCCATTTATATGCACGTGAAAAATATTGTGCCTGATAAAAAGCGTTATCGGAATTGTAAGCGATGCGATAAGAGAGCCAAGAGATACGTAACCCGAAAGAAATAACACGATTAGGAATACACCCAGCGCTATGCCGAGTTCTATGGGCATAATAGCTATGAGCATGCCTGCTGCCGTATTTATGCCTTTGCCGCCTTTAAATCCCACAAAGCATGACCATATATGGCCGCATACGGCTGACAGCCCTATGATGATTTCCAGCACTGGCAGGTTCAGGAACGATTTATCGCCGCACATGCCCCAATCCATTCCAAGCCAGTCGGCAAATATCAGTACAGGAATTGTGCCTTTTGCAATATCGCATATCTGCACGAATGCGCCCCATCTGGTACCGAGTACGCGTATGGCATTGGTGCTTCCCATATTGCCGCTGCCTTTGGAGCGTATGTCGAAGCCGAAAAATTTTTTACTTACTATAACCGCCGTCGGTATGGAGCCGACTAAATAGCCTAACCCTATAAACAGGAGCATTTTAAGAATAATATCCGTCATTTTTTTTCCTTTTTATCTTTGCATAAATGAAATAGAGAGATGCCTAATGCCACTCCGGCATTGAGCGATTCAGCCTGTCCTTTGCCTTCTATGGTGAATCTGTGCGTGATAAGAGGCGCAATTTCTTTGGAAATGCCATGCGCTTCGCTGCCAATGATAAGCCCAAAAGCATTATCATCGTAATTGCATATATCGCTCAGGCTTGCATCAACATTCACATCTGCCGCATATATGTTTAATTTATGAAAATATTTTTTAATATAATAAAACGAAGAATCAGTATGGTTTATATGTACAATACGCATTCTGAAAATAGAACCCATTGTTGCTCTAACCACCTTAGAATTATATTCATTAGCGCAATTGCCATATAGCATGACTTGCTTAATTCCAAACCATTCGGCAGTTCTTATCATAGTGCCAACATTTCCGGGATCAGACATATTGTCCAAAATAATAAAGGATCTGTTAGGCAAAAGTTCTTCAAACTTATTGGCAGATTGGTAATGCGTGCGCTTTGCAACAACGGCAACAATTCCCTGAGGCGTGGTTGTCGCCGATAGTCTTTCGAAATTCCATGATTCGGTTTCATAAACCTTCGTGCCCTGCATTGCAAATTGCTGCACCAGCCTATCGATGGCAGTATTATCGCTATCTTTACTGATTATAATGTAGTTAGGATGGAATTTCGATGCAAACAATTCCTCGCACAACTTTATTCCTTCCACAACAAAATACTTTGCTTCGTCGTGTTTTCCACGGCTTAGCTTGCGTACAGTATTAATCATTGGATGTGGCAAAGGATTTTTTATAATCATCAGTTTTATTAAAAAAAATTAATAAATATTGCTGAACCGCAATACAATCGCACCAACTGCAAATTTAACTATATTTTGACTAGCAAAAAAGCAATATTACAACCACAGATGATGCTGGAAAATCCTTATGCCAAATATCATAATGGAATTGCCATTCATGTTATTAATCATCCATCCTTCATCAAAACACATATCAAAAAAAAAGTGTTGCGGATATATCTTGAAAAATTTGTATTTTTATCTATGTTTTTGCATGTCATTAATTATATAGTTAGAATATCAATAGTTGCAATTGGTGTGGTGCTTGTTTCGGGCGTCCTGTTTAAGGGCAAAGATAATAGCGAAATGTTCACAGTTATGGGGATTGTATTCATATTGTTTGGGCTCTACCGCATAGTAATATACAGAATGAAGTCGAAGCAGTATGATTTTAAAACCAAGCAATTTACAGGAGATACAGACGATGAAGAAGATTAATTTTTATTTATTATTTGCATTTAGCGTATTGATCTTAGCCTCGTGTCAAGACAGCAAGCCCAAACAGCCGCTATCCACTGAAACCATTGACAGTGGCGCTGTGGAGGTGTTCTGCGATGAGGCTTACAGCAATATTCTCAATCCTGTATTTGATATGTATCGAAGCGCTTATCCGAAGGTGAATCTGGCGGTAAAAAGCGTTAATGCACGCAATGCGCTTGCAACTCTTTTGGCTGGCAAAACCCGCGCTGCGATTATTGGGCGGGACAATTTGGCAGATGAAGATTCGCTGATGAAGCTCTACAATGTTGAGCCATATTATCAGTGCGATATTGCAAATGATGGTCTGGTTTTTTTTGCTAACACCGAATTTCCAACGGATACGCTTACTGACAGTATCATATATCAGATGCTTGTGGAGAATAAAAAACTGATGGATATTTTGCCCAATATCCAGCAGGAGCCGGAGCTTGTTATTGCACATCAAAATTCATCCGAGTATGGTAATCTGGCAAATCTCGCTGCCAGAAAGCAAAAAATCAAGCGCCCAATGACGCTGTTGCCCTCGTCGGATTCGGTTATTGCCTGCGTAAAGCAAAATAAAAATGCCATTGGTATTTGCTATTTATCGCAGGTGCAGGGACAATTTTTCAAACTTTTGCGCATAGGATTTACGAATAAGGATGGCAATTATATTGCTGCTACCAAGCCGGTGCATCAATCTTACATCGTTATGGGCGAGTATCCATACGCCACTCTGTTGCGGCTGTATCTTCTTGAAAACCGTAAGAATCTGCCATTTTGGTTTGCCATTTACATGGAGAAAGAAGCCCAGCCTGTGCAGTATTACAAGCGTGCCCGATTAATTCCAAGCTATGCCAAATACAATTTGGAAGACGAGCGCCGATAAGGTGATTTCTATTTGGCGGGCGTAATACCCTTTTTTATAACAAAGCATACTAATGCAATGATGCAAGCCTCCTTGTTGTATTCAACAATGGGGCTTGCACCATTGCCATACTTTGGACATAAAAATGGTATAAGACTTAACCGTTATCAAGATGTGTTTTTTAGTATTGCATATTAAACTGAAAGTTGATAACCGTTAAGTATAATATTCTACGTCGTCCCCTGCAATTGCTGTCAGGAACAATGACCAACTCCAGCATTCAATTTTTTTCTTTTCCACCTCCAATGCAAAAAAATGTTAATAATGTTTGTTTGGCTGTTTGCGGTAATATAGTTAAATTAACATGATACTTAAAAAGGCGATTATAAATAACAACTTCCTATTACTATGCAACCCAAACAATCTAAATTTATTTTCATAACCGGCGGCGTACTGTCATCTTTAGGTAAAGGCATTACTTCTGCTTCACTGGGTTATCTTTTGCAGCAACGCGGATATTCAGTAACAATACAAAAATTCGATCCATACCTGAATGTTGACCCGGGAACGATGAGTCCCATGCAGCATGGAGAGGTGTTTGTAACTGATGACGGCACCGAAGCCGATTTGGATATAGGGCATTATGAGCGCTTTCTCGGGCATTCGCTGGGCAAGCAGAATACTCACTCCGCTGGTCAGGTATATTTTGAGGTTATTTCAAAAGAGCGGAAAGGCTCTTATCTTGGCAAAACGGTGCAGGTGGTGCCGCATATTACCAATGAAATCAAGCGCCGGATGAAGATGTTTGAGGGCGAGTATGACTTTATTTTAATAGAGATAGGCGGCACAATAGGTGATATTGAATCGATGCCCATACTTGAAACCCAACGTCAAGTATGCTATGAATACCCGGCATCGCAAGTGCTTAATATTCATCTAACTTACGTGCCTTACCTGAAGGCTGCCAATGAAGTGAAAACCAAACCGACGCAGCACTCGGTGCATACGCTGATGCAGTACGGCATACGCCCCGATATATTGCTTTGCCGTACAGAGGTTAGGCTGCACAAGGATATTCGGCAGAAAATAGGGCTGTTTTGCAATGTGCATGAGGATTCTGTCATTGAGGTGCCCGATGTAGAGACAACTATATATGAAGTGCCGTTAAATTTTAAGAAGAATGGGCTGGACGAGATAGTATTGAAGAAGATGAATTTGCCTGTGAATGAGCTGGAGATTGATGAATGGCAGAAGTTTGTGTCAAGGATAAAGAACCCTAAGCATGAGGTTAATATAGGGCTTATCGGCAAATACACAAAATATGAGGATAGCTATAAGAGTATATTTGAAGCTTTCATACATGCAGGCTCTATCAATAACGTCAAAGTGCGTGTCGAATTGATTAACTCGGAGGAGATTACCCGAGAAAATGCGGCAGGCAAGTTAAGCCATCTTAACGGGATACTGGTGGGACCAGGCTTTGGGGATAGAGGCATCGAAGGCAAAATACATGCCGTTGAGTATGTGCGCACTCATAATATACCGTTTTTTGGTATATGCCTTGGCATGCAGTGTGCATGTATCGAATTTGCCCGCAATGTGTGCGGCATGAAGGATGCCAACACCCGCGAATGCGAAAGGGAAAAAGTGCCTGCAAGCTATATTATTGACCTTATGGATAATCAAAAGAGCGTTAAGGAAAAGGGCGGCACTATGCGGCTTGGCTCATATCCATGCACAATAGGCGAGGACTCTTTGGCATATACCGCTTACAAGGCAACAGAAATTAATGAGCGCCATCGCCACCGCTACGAATTTAACAATGAATATAAGGATATGTTCGAACAGAATGGCATGGTTATCAGCGGCACTTCGCCTGATGGCAATTTAGTGGAGATAGTAGAATTGCAAGATCACATCTGGTTCATGGGCGTGCAGTTCCACCCAGAGCTTAAGTCCCGCGCAGTAGCAGGCCATCCGCTGTTTATTAATTTCATAAAAGCCGCCACGAAGCACAAGGCGTAAAAAAAATATCACCTACCTGCCCCAAAAATGCCTGTGCAAAACTATAAACGAAATTATATAATAAATCATAAATGGGGGGGTGAGCTCTCTGCCCGCCCCACGGGAATTATGAATAAAAATTAATAAATGGCAATGCCTTTGGTGCGGCTTTCGTCACCGCTGCGGACATTGAGGAAATACATGCCGCTGGCTAAGCGCTTGGGGATGTCGAATGTGGCTTCCCATGTGTGGTTGTGGTCTGTGTATGTGCCGAGCGGCGTCAGGTTTATTACCTTCTCGCCCATGTAGTTGTACAAACCTACCTCTAAGTCATTGCTATATATGCTACTTGGATGATACATGATGTTCACGTTTACGCTGCTGGTGGCAGGGTTGGGAGTAACTTTGCGAATCCACAGGTCGGGGATGATGCCCGCTTCGATTTCGTCTTCGATGCCGGTTGCTGTTGTGTCATGTACATATATTTCAGCCCTGCGTGGGACTACTGATATTGGTGGATTTGCATTTGCATATAGAACAGAAAAATAACGCTTGCCATTCCATAAAGCAATAGAATTGAGATGCGTAGCATTTTCATCAACAGGAAATCCTATTGGATGATCATGCGGCTTAGCAGGAAAACGTACCACAGTATTTCGCCATTGCTTGGTTTTTAAGTTATAAATTAACAATTGGCTTCCATCTCCCATATATTTTAAATCACCGCATCCTAATGCCAATTCATCTTCGCCCCATTTATGTAACTTTGGCAAAATTTTTCTTTTGCTTTCAAAAAAATTAATATCTTCCCTTAATAATTCATAATCGTCAGGCATAGGTATTAAACTAAAACCTGTAGCTGTTTCGTGCTTTAATAACTTAATGCCTTCCATAATAGTGTCTTGAACAATCGTTGTGTCAGATGTACCGTCAGGATAATCGTGAATAATCAATGTTTTAGAACCGAGCTGTTTTACATTTAATAAAAATACTCTTATTTCGTTATTCATATACCCATTCATTCCCAATGTTTCTATTATATCGTCTGTTTTTAGTACGTCATTTATATCATAAGTTGTGAAAGCGTCAATATTAAAATCTTTTTTAGTGTCAAATGTAAGAATTACACTTTTATTATCCCTTGTGTTGTGCAGACTATCTGTATATTTAGGATGCTCTTTTAAATATTTTAAAACATCGAACCAAATTATTTCATTTTCATCTAATATTCCAGGGAATATTGAAAGAGGGGAAATAATAGTACTTCTGATACCATGTTCTAATAGATTAAAATATTTACCGCTAAGAGTAATACTATCTATTTTATTTTCTATTTCCAAAGTTACAGTATTAATTTTTGTAAATTCGTTATGATAGAAAGAATAAACATAATCTCCATTCTTATCTGGCACAGCATGATAAGTTGGCAAACTTGTTTTTAAATCATCTCTGTCGTATCTTAGGGCCTTTAAAAAAATGTTAGTATCCTTTCCTTTATCTTCATTAAATATAAGAAACATACCGCGAGCATTTGCAAGCCAGTATTTATCTTTACACTTTAATACATTACTAAAAGGTAATTCAGCATATTTTGTACGATTACCATTAGTTTCAAGTTCTATCAACCCACTCCAAATACGAGTTACGTCAGATTCTTTATTCTCTTCCCACGAACCATTAGGATTGTATGGGTATTCCATTCCTACTGCATAAGGGTGAGTATCACTCCTGTTCGGAATATCTATAATTTCATTATGTATATGATACTTACAGATAATTACGTATATTTGTAAACTTATTTTATTAATATATTTTCATTTAAAATGTCGTTATTTAATCATAAAATCAGTTTACAAAAATTACT